>JAEWHR010000135.1 GCA_023387655.1 Bacillota bacterium | reverse complement strand
TAATTACTCCTACCATTTTTATCTTGCTTATTCGTATAAGATAAATAATAGGATTACTATCTATTATTATTTATATTTTAACACATTTCATACTATCGTAAACATTTAACATACATGAAATGCTATTATATGTCAGTATCTATAAAGCGTTTAATAAAGCCCCATTCTATGATGTAATCAAGAAATGGGGCTTCATCTACATATATTACATTATTTAGCTTCTACAGGGTATACACTAGCTTGTTTCTTGTCTCTACCCTTTCTTTCGAATCTAAGAACACCGTCTACTAAAGCAAATAAAGTATCATCTCCACCACGGCCTACGTTTGTGCCTGGATGAATTTTAGTACCACGTTGTCTATATAGAATATTTCCAGCTAATACGAACTGTCCGTCAGCTCTTTTAGCACCTAATCTTTTAGATTCTGAATCTCTACCGTTCTTAGTAGAACCAACACCCTTTTTATGAGCGAATAATTGAAGGTTCATCTTTAACATAGTCTTACACCTCCTTGAATCGTGTATAAAATCAAAAATATTATCCCTATTTCATGAAATAGTATCACTGAAAGTAATTAAACTTTCAGATCTATATATTCTCGTCCATAATTCTCTATAATACCTTGTAAGCCAAGAATTAGAGAATTGAGTAATAAGGTAGATTCCTTACTAACCTCAGACAAGATGATAAATTCTATTTTATCTGAATCTTCTTCGCCTCTCATCTCAAATTGATCAGAAGTAAATTGTTCAATAGAATTAATAGTATTTACAACCAAAACCGAAACAGCAGAACATATAATGTCATAGCCACTATCTGCATAGCCTGCATGTCCTTTTGTCTTGAAACCATTATAAATACCGTTCGCATTACGAGTAAAAGATACTTTTATCATATCTTATACCTATTCGATTATGCGTTGATCTTTTCGATCTTAACTTGAGTAAATTGTTGTCTATGACCGTTTTTCTTGTGATATCCAGATTTTCTCTTATATCTGTAAACGATAACTTTTTTAGCTTTACCTTCTTTAACAACTGTTGCTGTTACACTAGCGTTAGCTACTGTAGGGTTTCCAACTGTTAAACCGTTGTTGCTTACAACAAGAACTTGATCAAATGTAACAGTTGATCCAGCTTCTACTCCAAGCTTTTCTACGTTAATGATATCGCCTTCTGCTACCTTGTACTGTTTACCACCTGTTGCTATAATTGCGTACATATGGCACCTCCCATTATCATTACTCGCCAACTATGGTGCCTGTCTAGAAAAAGACAGAACTTGAACCTCGTTGTGCGGCACACTAAAGAAGTTTATCATAACTCTCCTTGATTGTCAATAAGAAAATACATCATTCTACTATAAATACAATCTGTTTCGAATCACTAAAACTTAATCATATATGCCTTAACATTCGCCATTTTTTTAATTTAATTCATTTATACTACTAGGATGTATCCTATCTGTTTATATTATTTAAAGTTAGTTCCCCCTACAGAACGGATGGACGTATTACTACTTATGAACGCTAAACTTTCTATAAAATATCCGAATATCCTTCTAGATACCATAGACAAAACGAATCGTTTCACTTAAAATACATACTAGATTAAACAAAGTTATACCAAAACGATTAAAGTTTTTACAGAAAGGCTAAATTATGGAAATCTTACTTAATGATAAGACAATTCATTTTCACGTTCAATATACGAAGGCTAGTAAGTTTAGCCTTGAATTTTCACCAGAAGGTCTTATCACTCTAAAAGCTCCAAAAAAATCAACACAAGGAGATATCAATGCCTTTATGACATCTAATGCGAAAGTTCTACTTAAATTCGAGGAAAGAATGAACACCAGAACCTATCTTTCCAGTGTAAAAACATATGAGAGTGATGAAAACTTTTTATATCTTGGTAAAGCACACAAACTTTCCGATCTTCTTTCTGAGCTTCCAACAACCGAAGAAGAAGTTCAATCCGCTCTGAAAAAGTTTTATATGGTCAAAACCAAGGAGATAATCACTGAGCGGCTTGCTATTTATGAACCTATTCTCCAAGTAAAAGCGAAAGGATTCACTATTGTAGATTCTCCAGCAACCTGGGGGACCTGCAATTCAAAGAAACAACTAACATTTAACTATAAGTTATCGATGGCTAAGATAAGTGCCATTGATTATGTTGTCATTCATGAACTTTGCCACATAATGCATTTAAATCACGATCGCTCCTTTTGGAGAAAGGTTGGTATGTACGACAAGAATTACAAACAACATCAGGAATATCTCGCACGCTTTGGTGCCTTTATGACAATTTAATATACACGATATGATTAGGTATTCTAATTTTTAGACATTTTGCCAAGTTTCTTCGATTGATTTTAATTTATTCGCTAATTGAATCCGAAGATTTGTCATCCAATCTGGTTCGCTGTCGAAAGAATCACTTAAACAATGATAAATTCTCACATAGGAGAACAAATTAATGAATCGTCTCATCAATGGCATACTATTTATTGTTTCTTCTAAAATCGGATATTCTGTTTGATATCCTTCATAGAATGCTTGTTTTACTTGTTCTACCTCTTCTACCCCCTTTTCTTCCGATACAGACTCAAAAAACTGTTCTATGTCTGTAGAATACCAATGATACATGCCATCATCAAAATCGATGACAGAGCAACAATTTAATTTGTCATCATAAAAAACATTGTCTAATTCAAAATCATAATGAATAAGTCCATAGGTTATATGATTTTTCGTTAACTTCGTAAATTCTTCTCGTACCTTAACAAACTCTATCGTTGCTTGACTAGGACAATGATAGAGAGTTAACATACCCTCTATTTCATTAAAGACATCGTCATGAGTCCATTTTCTAATAGTGGGTTCGAATTTTGAGGATAGTTTGTGCATCCTTCCCATAGTTTTTCCACATTCATAATACATCTTTTCTGAGTATTCATAATCTTCTACTTGTTTACCTGTTACCTTCTCAAAAACTGTGACATAATACTCTCCCCAATCAGTATTTTCCTTTTTAACATATTCTCCATCCTTAGAAGGCACTGGATGGAGAGCATTAAAATCATGTTTTCTTAAATACTGTATGAATTCCAGTTCTCCATAGATATTCTCCTTACGCTTTTCCTCTGTCGGAGCAATTCTTAGGAAGTAAACCTTCCCTTTGTAGTGAAATGGATAAATAGCATTTGAAGAAATTCTAAAGTAAGATAGCATCTCACTCAAATCCGCTTCATCATAGTCCCAGTACTTTAATAATGTTTTCGCTAAATCATAGTTTTCAAATAAATATCTCATTTTTAACATAGATAATCCTAACCTTTCTTAATTGATATACAACTTCTCTTGGTTGCAATGGTACCTATGGGATAACTACAATCTGGATTTTAGTGAATATCCGACTATCCCGATTTGTCTCCTTTACTAAAAAAGAGTACAAAAAAAACACCCCAATTCGAGTGTTCTGCTGTTTCAATAGGTAATTATCTACTAAGTTACAGAATAACGAAAGGACAACTTTGCATACAAAAAAAACGTAACTAAAACGTTATTTTGTAATGCCCAATATATTGTTGTTAATTACGAATCACCGTATCGTTCAATTTTTTAACACTCCTTTCGTTTTAAGATAACATTATTATAAGGTTTATGGAACAATATGTCAATTAAATGTCATAAGCTTCTCTACTAAATAACCCTATCAATAATAACATCAAATTTCATGTCTTACTGATAGGGTAATTTAAAATAACGTTAGTCCTATTATTTTCGTTTATTTCTATTTAAATTTGTTTCTAATTAACGTCTCTTGCGTCCTTTTTTGAATAACGCATTTTCGTATACTATGAATCCGACTAACACAACAACAATCGTTACAATCAATTTTCGCTTTTTGTTCTTCATAAGCCTACTCCTCTTGGATTTATTCCTTATACACCTATACATAAGTATAAGGCATAACTTTAATCCAAACCATCGATGTGTCTTACAAAGAATATATTAAAACTTACATTTTTGTAACTTAACGACTTTCGCATTATTCTTGTTATGTCGATTTTCTAATTCTTATCTACAAAAGAATCCGATACCACATGCTCCTGGGCCTCCATGTACTCCAACCGTACTCCCAATGGCAATCTTTTTGATGTCTTGTATCTTTAAATATTCTTTCGTATAGGTTTCAAAATTCTGTGTTAGATTTACATCACCAGTATATCCTATGGTATATGGTAGCTCCATATCAATACCATTCGCTTCTTCTACTAACTCCATCACTTTCTTATATGCTCCATTAAGTCCTCTAGACTTAGCAGCAACCTCAACTACGCCATCTTTCACTTCAATAATAGGCTTTATATTAAGTAATGTTCCTGCAAGTGCTGCAGTCGCTGACAAACGACCACCTTTTTTTAAGTATTTTAGTGTGTCAACAAGCGCAAATATTCTGATTTTGTGTTTCTTCTCTTCTAATTCTTCAACGATTTCTTGTGCGGATAATCCTCTCTCCCTGAGTATTTTTGCATACTGAACAAGACAACTTAACCCCAGTGTTACAGTAAGGCTATCAACAAGATAGATTTCATCATATTCACACATATCTTTGGCTATACTAGCACTCTGAAAAGTTCCGCTTAATTTACTGGAGACTGTAATAACGACTGCACTACTTCCTTCTTCCTTACAACGGTTAAAATAAGTGAGGAATTCTTCCGGAGATGGTTGGCTTGTTGTTGGTAATTCTTCTGCTATAGTAAGTTTTTGATAGAACTCCTCCGTTGATATTGTCACTCCGTCTAAGTATTCTTCCTCTCCAAATAAATTATGAAGAGGTACTACAATCAAATCATCCTTTCTAGCTTGTTCCTGTGTAATATCGGATGTTGAATCAGTTATTATGTGTATCATTGGGAATTCCTCCTGTTATATAGAATCAAATAAGTCATTTTATAGAGTTAAATAAGTCAATCTGTAAAGTTAAATAAGTCATTTTATAGAAACAAATAAAGTATATCCTTCTTATGCTATAGCACCTAATTCTAGTGCTAGCTATCTTATGTCTATCATTAAAATTTAGTTTCCCTAAAAATCATTTTAATTTTTGAAAGAAACGATGTAATGTCCCCAACGCCAGAGTAAGTGCTGCTATCTCTGCTTCATTTAACTGCTCTGATACACTTGCAATTAAATTCTCATGAAATCTAAGATGTTCTAGATAGGCATCTTTTGCTATCTCTGTAGTACATACATAAACCTTACGTTTATCGCTTTCTGCCCGATTTCTAATTAGATAGCCTTTTTGTTCCAATGTTTTCACTGCTATCGTAAGACTACTCGCTGTTATCATGAGGCGTTTCGATAACTCCTTCATCGTATTAATATCTTCCCTCTCGCTGTTATAGACTGCTTCTATGACATGCATCTCATTAACAGATAACACCTTGTGTTTTCCTTTCGCTAAGGAACCCTCTTCCAGTCTTAGGATGTCATTAAATATTGAGACAAAAAAATCATTTAATTGTGCTTCATGGACATTCATCTTGGTTTCCTCCATTTACTTTGAACTTCAAACTATTTTGCATTATATCAGTAGTTTCAAATTCCGTCAAGATATTTTGAAGTTCAAAGTAATTTTATTTTGATCGCGCCGCAGCGTCAGCGGAGTGCGCATCCCTCGGAGAGTTTTTTAATTAATAGGAGAATAATTTCCATTAATTAAAAAAACTGTAGACCCATTGTCTACAGTTCATGTAAGAAAAAAGAAACGTTAATAACAAATTCAGATATTGTAGTATATGGATTCTTTAAATCATTTTTTACTTCCGTAGCCACTATCTTTAATGCTCTATAGAAGTCAGCTTTATTCGGAGTTAACATTGGATTCCTAGTAGAAGTTACAACGATACAACGTTCTAATGTACTTCCATCTTTAGAAGCCAACATTTTCTCTATCATCTGAGCACTAACAAATATCCCTGTTTCCTTATACAATTTATTCGCAGCTATGATCCAACTATGGACTGCAAGATCTAAGTTAAATGTTATGTTTTTTAGTGAAGCAAATGATATTTCATACCTTTCGGTCTGTATCATTGTTATAAACCCTTTTTTATTATTTTATGCAATATAGTAACTTAAGTTCGGTTAACGCAACGCATATAATAACGACTTTTTTCTTCTTATGTTACTGTACATTTAAGAACCTGAGTCAAAGAGATTACTATTCTAATAAGAGTGAGGAATATGATAAACTCAAATCCCTCACTCTTATTTTATTGCTTCTGCTACACTCCGCTTTTACTTACCAGTTTCATTTTTTGATTCTAACATCTTTACAAGAAAACTCTCAATATCTACTAAATTATTTGCCCCTTGTAACGAAGGATAAGCATATTCCGAATATTGAATTCCATCTGAAGTTTCTAGAAATACATATCTCTCTCCATCTAATAATCCATAATCAACAATATCTTTCCAGTATAAAGTTGTATCGCCTTCCCTATAAAATGAATTTTCTTCATCGTAAGTAAATGGCATAAAGATTCCCCTCATACCAACACGCATAGCGGACACTACACCTGTATCCTCAACCCATACTCCCGTATCAATAGCACATGGTAACTTTATCACAATAACATCACCTACCTGGCTTTTTCCTTGATATACTTTATCAACTAATATACTTGCAAGTGCATAATAATTTTTATCTCCTTCGATGATAACTTCAATATTTTTAATGTCAGTGATTGTTCCTTGTACTATCTCTAATCCTTCTCGTTGTATCAATTCCTCTTCTGTTAAATATACTAATGCGTTACTTACTCTGATATTTGGTGCATTAGTAATATACTTAACTTTCACTCTTCCATGTGATTTTTCCAGTGGAATAAGATTTTGGTTGTCTAGTATCATCTTTCCTGTTAATCCAACCACAATAAATACAACTATAGCAGCTAGTACTATTCGCACTGGACGTCGAAGCCAAAAAGTCCTTCTATTTTTCTCTTCTTTTATAGTTAATTTCATCTGGTTTAATTTAGATTGTTGTTGTACTTTAACTTGTTGTTGTACTTTATCTTGTTGTTGTATTTCTTGTTGATGTATTTCTTGTTGATGTTTTTCATATTGAAGTTTTTCTTGCTGAGCTTTTTCTTGCTGAAATTTGTCTAGTTGATACTTTTCATATTGATATTTTTCTTGTTGAAGCAGATTTACCTGTTGTAACATCTTCTCTTTGATTGACTGTTTCATTTTTTCTGTTGCTTTAATTTCATTTATACATTTTGTATATTCATTTTTTCTCATGGACGATATCCTCCTTCCACAAGGATAGTTTTTAGTTTCTTTCTTGCTCTGGTTAACCAAGAACTTACGGTGTTCTCTTTTCTCTTTATAATCTTCGCTATCTCAGGAATGGTAAGCTCTTCGTAATAATACAAATATACAACATTTCTATAGTCTTTCGGTAATTCCCAAAGCTCATCTAATACTCTTAGCTGTTCCCTATCAACGGTCTCCCATGTCTCTATAAGACCTTCTGTCTTACGATTCCAAGCAGACTTATTCACATCTTTACATAAATTTATCGTAACTCGAATTAGCCATGCCTTCCGATGTCCTTCGTCTTCAAATTCTTCTTCTCTCATCAGTTTTAGGAAAACTTCCTGAGCGACATCTTCTGCATCAGACTGATTCTTTAAATTCTGATAAGCAATTCTAATGATCATATCAGAATATTTTTCTACTACAGCATCGATTTGCTCTATTTTGTTAATCACGCTTTCTCCCCCTTTCACTAATATAACGATTTAGGTAGTCACTTTCCGTGCAAAGGTTTTATATAATTTTAAATCTTTCAGATTAATGTTATCTTATTTCTCTAAAATTAATGTTATCTTTTTTTCTAAGATTAATGTTATTTAATTTTTCTAAGATTAATGTTATTTAATTTTTCAAAGACTAAAGTTATTTTGTTTCTTTGCCTTTTTAATTCTGCACGATTATTAACTATATGTATTAATTCTATTATGTAGAAAGTCGTAATTCAATTCTTTATACAAACTCTTATATTTAAAGACTTATTCACTAAATAGTTGGACAACCAATAATCGCGTCGAAATCTTATATAAAAAGATAAGTTAATTTTATCAATAATTAATATCTATTCTATAGTATTTTATCAGGTAAAACAGTATAATTGTATCCATGATTTTACAGTCTTTATATCTACTGACACCTATTTAGCAAAACGCTATCGTTACGCGTTAGAAAGAGAGAAAATATGTATCCAAATCTTTACATAACAAATTATTGCGATCAGAGATGTATACCTTTTCAAAATATTACACGACTGACTGAAACCGAAGCATTTCTCCTTGCTGATAACTTATCACAGCATGTGGAGCCCTCTTTTACTTCCTTTAGTAGATTTCAAAGAAGTGATTTTCCTGGTTATTATGAGAAAAGATTGCGTACGGAGACATGGCTGTACGATAGTTTTCTAAAACTAGGTGGAAAACCTATCATCAAAAGCCCTTTGTATTTTGTCTTAGGCGAAAGCACCTTTTTAGAAACATGGTACAAGAGCGGTAGAAAAACTAGACTTTTGTTAGATGATATCTCAACAGCAGAGGTTAGTTTTACTATTGGGGATAGTATGGGAATAATAGATTCTGTTAACAGAATGGAACCACTCAACAAAGATATGTTATATGATTTTTTTAAAGGGAAGTCACAAGATATTTTTACATTTTTAAATGACCTTAATAAAAAAAATCGTTATATAGAAGTTCAACTTTGGAACGATTCCTATATAGATAATCTAATATAATACTAGATCTTAATTATACTACGACTACTACATAAACTTTTCTTTCCCTTCCTTTTCTTAACTACCATAATATCCTCAACCAAAATAAAATAACCTCTATACTTCTTTTTCAAGTACAGAGGCATTTTTGTATTAGTTGTATCTATAACCATAATATATCACTATAAAATTATTAAAAACCAAACTTATCAAATATTATATTTAATAATCAATTCAACAATCTATTCAACAGTCAAATCACAAAGATTGGCCTGAAGATACTCTATAAGCTTCTCTCTTGGTACTAATAACTGACAGCCACGAATTCCCGCACTAACAGTAATCTCATCAAAAAGAATCGCAGTTTCATCTATATAGGTTGGAAATTTCTTTTTCATTCCAATAGGAGAACAACCACCACGAATATATCCAGTGAGACCAAGAAGCTCTTTAACATGAACAAGCTCGATCTTTTTATCTCCTATTATGTTCGCTGCCTTTTTTAAGTCCAGTTCTTCTGCTACGGGAATACAAAATACGAGATATCCCTTTTTCTCTCCGTGTGCCACTAAAGTTTTAAATACCTGTTCAACAGGCATTCCAATCTGCTCGGCAACATGGACTCCTGCAAGATTATCTTCATCCACATCATATTCCATCGCTTTGTATTCTATTCCGGCTTGCGTTAACATACGCATGGCATTCGTAATCTTCATTCATTTCTCCATTCCTGTACTTGGTATCTGTACATTTATAGTGTATGCCTGCATAACCTAAGTACAAAATTTCTCAGCTGCACCTAGGTTATTGCGTATTTATATTTTTTGTCATTGATTAATAAAACACCATTTCATGTTTAAAATATTACTTTACTCATCATTACGTATTTCTAAATCTGTATGCTTCATTTGTTCATGAAGAGGCTTTCTAACTTTCTTTCTTGTTATTTCCACAAGGTTTAAGGCTGTCATATCTACTAGAGTTGTTTTAATCGGATCTTTTCTTAGATATTCATCAAATACTCTTAATAATTGTGTCTTTGAATCCTGTGAAATCATATCAATAAAGTCAACAATAATAATTCCAGAAAGATTACGTAAGCGTATCTGCGCAGCGATTTCTTCTGCCGCTTCTAAGTTGACCTTTAAAAATGTCTCTTGGACATCCTTTTTCTTTGACACTGCCTTACCAGTATTTACATCGATTACGGTTAGAGCCTCCGTTGGCTGAATTACTAAGGAACCACCACATGGAAGCCAAACCTTTTCTCTAAGTGCACGAGATAGCTTTGTTTCTATACTATAAAGTTTAGAGAGAGCTAATAGTTTATCCTGATAGAAAGATAGTTTCTCTATATCTTCCTTCTGATGCTCCATCAAATATTCTTTAATTTCATCATACAAGGATAAATCATCGGTAATAATAGCATCTAAATCTTTTGCAAAACCATCTCGGATAGCACATAAAAATGGCTGTAAAGTTTTAGAGAGAAGTGAAAAACGATTTCTATAGATTCCATAGGTTAAGATGCGGTCATACTGCTTCTTTAACTGCTCTATTTCCTCCACAATCAAATGGTCCTCTGCTTCCATCGAATTGGTTCTTAATACAAAACCATACTGCTCTCCTAGCAACGGAGAAACTAAGCTTCTTAATCGCTTTCTTTTCTGTTCTGAACCTATCTTCGTAGAGATTCCAATCGTTTTTGTACCATGCATCAGTACAACGTATTTTCCAGTAAAAGAAATACTTGTGGTTACAACTGGTGCCTTGGTTTTTACATCTTCTTTAATCACTTGAACAACGAGTTCATCTCCAATGTTTACTTTATTCCCTGACTTTCCGTGGGTAAAGATCGGGTTAGAAACATCGGCTAGAGGTAAATAACACATCTTCTTTTCCGCGATTTCTACAAAAGCAGCGTTAATATTTTTTACTATATTTTTTACCTTACCAATGTAGATATTGCCAAGAGATGACACCTCTTCCTCACGGTCGACATTTACCTGAATCATCTGATTGCCTTCATACAATGCAGTCACAATATTATCATTCATCTTCGTAACAATCAGTTTTCCACTCATAATAAGCCTTCCTTTATCTCCTCTAGTTCAATCACTAGTGGATAGTTTATTTGTATATCCTTACATAATTATTCAATCTACTGCAACTAGAGGACTATTCAATTCTTCCCCATTGTAGAGTTTGTAGTTACAGGTTAGTTACAACCTTACTAGGAGAACATTATCTTGTACTCTTTATTTCTACATAATTCCAACTTTACCTAATGGATCAAGCTTTAATGCATAGGATTCTTTTTGTTCCACAGCTAAAATCATTTCTTCAATTGTCTTGCCGTGGTCGGCAACATTTGCATAGGTCTCCATACGATGATATTGAAATGCAAATCCTTCAAATTTAATTCCATACTTCTCACAAAATGCTTCCATCACAAGATCAGGCTTAATGTTAATTACACTACCTGTTGCTAAACATAAGAACACACGAATGCCATTCTCATAAGTATCTGCATGTTCTAATCCTTGCACTGTATTTGTTACCTTAAGGTCTTTCCCTGCCTCAAGAAAATCTTCTTCTGTGATTCCATAATGAAAGATGTATGGACGGATATCCATCTCTTTTTCACTCTTCTTTGTCTTCTTATTAATTACAATCTGATTCTGATGATAAAAATCAGCAAATAATTGATTAAATTCATCCTTATCTAGTATTTGCCCATTTTCTTTCTTTAACTCATAATCATCTTTTAAAGATACTAAATAATCTGCCGCTGCTACCAAAGACATCGCTGTTTCTCTTTTCTGATTTGGTAGTGGTTCCTTTAAAATCTTAGCCTCTGTTACCGCAAATCCTTCATTCATAACGGCATTCAATCTATTAACAATCGCTTCCTCCGACTCTATTTCATTAAAGTCAACGTCCACATATTCACCATCACTGGTTAATCCAACACCAAGGGGAGCTGCAAAAGACATAATTTGATGTGGGTTAAAGCCTTGGCTGTAAGCCACATCAATTCCTGCTCGTCTATTTGCCTTTTGGAAATAACGCATTACATCTAAGTGGCCAATGAATTTAACCACACCATATTTCGAAAATTTTATTCTTACTTTCATTTGATTAATCCCTTCCTATCTATAAACTATATAAATTCAACTTTAAATTGTTTCAGGTGTGAATATACTTGCGTGTATATGGCATATTGACACCTGAAACAGTGAAGTAAACTTAGTTCAATTTATATCGCAGTTCCTGTATGTGCCTCAAAACATATTCCACCTTGAAAAGTTGCAGCACCACAGCCGGAACAAGACATCTTACAGTTTGGTGTAACTGTTTCTTCTATTGCTCGTTCATATTCTTTACGAAGGAATTTCTTTGTAACCCCAATATCAATGAAATCCCATGGGAAAATTTCATCTGCTCCACGTTCTCTGCTGGTATAGAACGGAATGTCTACGCCATTTTCTTTAAATACTTCCATCCAGGTATTATAGTTAAAGTACTCTGACCAAGCATCATAAATACAACCTTTTTTATATGCATCATAGATGGATTTCCCAATTCTACGGTCACCACGAGCAAAGATTCCCTCAAGAATCGTTACTTCTGCATCATGCCAGTTGTAACGAATACTCTTGTAATTTAACTGCTCCTTCATCTTACCATTTAAGAAACGCTGCTTTTCTAAATATTCAGCTCTAGTTACCATTCTAGACCACTGGAATGGGGTAAATGGTTTTGGAACAAAGAAGGAAGTACTTGCTGTAATCTGAACTTTACCATTTCTCTCATCTTTTGGTATCGTATAATACTCTCTCGCAATCTTATCGGAAATCGTAGCAATTCCTTCAATATCTTCCATTGTCTCCGTAGGAAGACCTAGCATGAAATAAAGTTTTACTTTATTCCATCCAGCAAGAAAAGCATCCATCGCACCCTTTAAAATCACTTCTTCGGTTAGTCCCTTATTAATTACATCACGAAGACGCTGGGAACCTGCCTCTGGTGCAAAGGTAAGACTACTCTTTTTGATATCCTGAACTTTACTCATAACATCAAGTGCAAAGGCATCAATACGAAGGGATGGTAAGGAGATATTCACACCATTCTTTTTAAACTCATCAATTAAGAAATAAACGAGTTCCTGAAGCTTATCATAATCACTGGAACTAAGTGAACTTAAAGATATCTCTTCATGTCCTGTGGATTCAATCATATCTTTTGCTAAATTTTTCAAATAATCAACATCCCTCTGTCTAGTTGGTCGATATAACATACCAGCTTGACAGAAACGGCATCCACGTATACATCCACGTTGAATTTCAAGTACCACACGATCTTGAATTGACTTAATATACGGTACTAATGGTTTTCTAGGATAATACGTATCACTAACGTTCATCACTACCTGTTTCTTAACCTTTTCTTTCGCAAACTCATTGTTCGGAGTCATAGAAGCAAGTGTTCCGTCTTCGTTATATGTCACGTCATAAAAAGCTGGTACATAGATTCCCTCTATCTGAGCAACTTTCTTTAAGTAATCCGCTCTTGAACCCCCTGCTGCCTTGTTCTCCTTATACACATCAAGTACCTGGTCGTATACTGTTTCTCCTTCTCCGATGTAGAAGAAATCAAAGAAATCTGCAATAGGTTCTGGATTATAAGAACATGGTCCACCACCAATAACAATTGGATCGTCTTCTGTTCTATCCTTTGCATAGATTGGAATTCCAGATAAATCTAAGATTTGTAAGATATTTGTATAACACATCTCATATTGTAATGTAATACCAAGGAAGTCAAAATCCTTTACTGGATCTTGAGTTTCAAGAGCAAACAAAGGAATGTTCTTCTCTCTCATAATCTTGTCCAAATCCACCCATGGAGAATAAACACGTTCACAGTACGTATCTTCTCTTTGATTAAACATATCATAAAGAATTTGTATTCCAAGATGCGACATACCTACTTCGTATACGTCAGGAAAACACATACAAAAACGGATATCCACCTTATTTTTATCCTTTACCACCATATTTACTTCGTTACCGATATAACGAGCTGGCTTATCTATCGTTAATAATATTTCATCAGATAATGCTAGTTTTTTCATAAAAACCTCTTTCTATTGAATTATGCTAGTTACTTATTGTTGCTTGTTTTCTTATTATAACAAACAACTTTTCAACTGCATCCTATTTTTTTGCTGCTTCTTTCTGTAACAAATAATTCATCTGTCACAACCTGTCCTAATTTTAGTCCGTTATTCATTATAACAAAAAAGAGTGGAGATATCCACCCTTTCATTGAAACGTAATTTCACTTTTCTATTTCAGAATCACTCTGATCTGTTTTTTGGAAAACATCGGATAGCTTTTTTTCTAAGGATTCCACAAACTTATTGTTTCTAACCTCCTCTAAAACACTTTCCGTACTTTCACCAACAACATTAACAGAAAACATCTTTCCAAGAAATAATAATAGAAAGAGAAAGCATGCAACAATTATTCTTCCGAATAAGCCCTTAAAGTATCGAATACTTTTTGACTTATTATCAGAAGTTTGATTCTGAAGTCTTGATTCGCCGAACCTAGGCAGTGTTCCTATGTCGTTACGTTCTCTCCTGTTGTTATCAGCGTCATTTTGTCGACGCTCACTATTAATATCAAGGTCATCCTGTCGACGTCCTCGACGTTCTTCTAGTTTTTCTTGTTGATCCTCCTGTTGTACTTCTTGTCTTCCCTCTACTTGCTCCATAACCAAACCTCACTTCTGTGCATGTTTTTGTGTAGAGGTTCTTCCAAGGAAATAATATATATTTACTCTTTTCATGAAATAATACATATTATTCTTTTGAAAAACCTCTATCAAACATCATTTCTGATAGCATGCTCGTACAACACTTTGGTTAATTCTATGCAAATGATTAGAAATTATGACAACAGTCAGCTAATACTTCATCTTTAAATATATAAGATTGGTTTAGATTATCCTGGTTGGTTACCGAAACATTCTTAAAGAAAATCTGGTTTGCATTCTTAATTTCGATTCCCTTCTTCGCTTGAATCACAACATTTTCTAGTTTAATATCATGAATTGGTAACTGCTCCAACCCATCAATTTTTATTGCTTGACCAGCACGAAGACAGTTAACATCACGGATGGTGATATTCTTAAACTCTGGAATATCTTCTTTCGCTATGGTATCTGGTTCATCAGAATTTTCATGATCTAGATGAAATAAGGTATAGCCCATGGTAAAGATAATCGCTTCTGTCTCAATATCTGTCATTTGAATGTTGCGGATTGTGATATCCTCTACAACTCCACCACGTCCAATAGCACTCTTAAAACGTATTCCTGTGTCAGTGCCTAAGAATAAACAATTTTCTATCACAACATCTCGAACACCACGAGACATCTCACTACCAACAACGAATCCACCATGACCATGATATACAACACAGTCTCTAATGCGAACATGCTCTGTTGGTACTGTAATCTTTCTTCCAATCGCGTTCTTACCAGATTTCAAACATATAGCATCATCACCAACATCAAACTTCACTCCGTAGATATCAACGAAACGACAAGACTCTAAATCAAGTCCGTCTCCATTTTGAGCAAAACTGTCATTACGAATATATGCATTTCGTAAAGTAACATTCGTACATAGTAATGGATGAAGATTCCAAGCTGGAGAGTTTTGGAGTGTTACCCCTTCTATTAATACCTTATTACAACGTACCAAGTTCGTCATAACTGGACGATAGTGGTCATAGTATGGAGCCGCTTTCTTAAGTGCATCTGGTTCGTCAAAAGTTACTTCTCCAGCCAAACAGCCTTCATAAGATGTTTTACTTGGAAACCAGATACCTCCCTCCTTCGTGTCAATCACATATGGACTCTTTTTTAAACGCGCCTGCCACTGTTTCTTGGTCACCTTAAACTCTTTTAATGGACGCCATTCATGACCGTTACCATCTATGGTACCATCACCAGTTATGGCAATATTTTCTTCATCAAATGCATGGATTGGGGAAACCGCACGAAGTCTTGGCTGACCTTCATAATCCGTAAGAATAACTGGGTATTCTTCTGGATTTTTATCAAAGGTAATTAATGCTCCTTTTTCAAGATGAAGATTGATATTTGACTTTAGTGTAATAGGACCTGTGAGCCAGATACCTTCTGGTACGATAACTGTACCACCACCAAGCTTTGATAACTCTGTAATCGCCTGATTGATTGCAGCTGTATTCGATACAATACCTCCAGATACTGCTTGGTAGTCAGTGATGCTTACCTTTCGGTCTGGAAAAATCGGTAATTCAACTGTAAATGTTTGCATTTATATTCTCCTTTAGTAATTTATTTAGCACTTGTTACTATCGTAATGACCTATTTCGTACCATCCTCCTAATACAACACACAGATGGTTTAAAACTGAATTAGTAGTATTATACATTAATTTTCTCTAGAATTCTAGGAACTATCTCGTGATTATAAGTTCGAATTACTGATTTTTTGCCTGTATTAATAATTTTTGTTTTGTTTTCTTTTATACTAAGCTAACATGTAGATATTCTAGCCATCAGTAAAAAGATGCCTTTCATTTAAACAAAGACGTGCCGTATATTAAATTCAAATTAATATACGGCACGTCTTTTTCAGTTTATATCAATGGTTATTATTTATTTTTTTCTTTAAGGAAGTTATCTAATTGAGTATTTGCCTCAGCTACTACTTGATCAATACCATTGTCTTTTAGTTTCTGTATAAATTCATCTAATTTTGTTGCTGGATCAATAGAACCAGTATTAAGTGCAAGATCATATTCTAGAGCGGCATTTGCTAATGCAGCCAATTGATTCTCAACGCTCGTTGCATTAAAACAATATCCAAGTATTGGAACTTCACTACATGCTCCATAATAAGCCTTAAAGTTATCCCAGAAATCAAGCCCTTGACCTTCAAGTGGAGGAAGAAGTGTAATATTCCCCATTCCATTAGTCCAAGGCGAATAGCTGGTACGAGCTTCTTTGTTAAGTCGAGCTTCGCCACCATTCACTATGTCATAATGAACACCTTCAATACCATAGTTTAGTAAAGTCATAAGATATGGGTCGGTATTTAACAGATTAAGGAACATAACTGCTCTTTCTGGATTCTTGCAACCTGCTGATATAGCCATCATAGCACCTTGAGAAACTGCGGTATCAAGATAAGCAGGTGTGACAGGAACCATCTGTACATTTACTCCACGTCTTGCACTTGCCTCAGCTTCATATCCAAGAGCATAGCTTTGTGTACCTATGAGATATTTTCCTGAATCCTGAGCTGCAACACGAGTGTCATTTGCCTGGGAGCGGATAGCCATTTTAGGATCAATATAGCCAGCTAAATAATATTCACGTGTCTTTTCAACAAATTTCTTATATTCAGGTGTCTCAAATTTACTAAGAATCTTATTACCATAGATTCCCTCTTTTGCAGTATCTATAGGATTCATATAGTATGAAAGCATATTACTAATTCCGGAGTCACCGGCAACGATAATCGAATTATTTACCATTCTTTCTAGAACCATACCCTCAACATTAAGCGGATAAAAGTCTGCACCTTCTCCTTCTTTTACAGTCTTAAGGATATCGCCAAAGCTATAATAATCTGATTTCTTAATATCATCAATCGTATAGCCGTATTTCTCTAATAAGGTTACATTCACGTCCCAACAGTTCTGAGTAGCGCTATCCTTATAACCTGGAATAGCATATACACCTAAACCATCATTCCCTGGAACGGTAGCACCTGTTTTTAAAACCTGTGGAAGTAAGTTCCATATATCTGGAGCGTATTTTTCAATGAGGTTATTTCCCTCTTGATCAAGGCGAAGCCAAGCACCATTTCTTGCAAATGCATTGTATTCATTCTGAGTCCATGAACAAGTGAAATAAATATCCACATCATCACCACCACTAATGGAGAGAACTACATTGTCATTGAAATCACCCCATGTACCCCAGATTGGCTTCAAGGTTACATTTAATTTATCCTTCAGGTATGCGTTAGCTTTTTCCAATACAGCCTTATCATCGGTAACAGTGCTTCCATGAAGATACCAGGTTAATGTAACAGGCTCCGATATATCAATCTTTGCTTCTTCTGTTGGTGTTGGATCCTTACTTTCAGTCGGTGTTGGATCCTTGCTTTCAGTCGGTGTTTTCGTTACGTTGCTAGGAGTTTTTGTGTCTGTTTCTGTGTCTTTTGTTTTGCCACAACCAGAAAATAGTGCAGTCATCATCACGATTGTCAAGACAATAGATAATACTTTTTTCATTAAAAAAATCCTCCCTTAAATTTTTTTATGTAAGCGACTTAAAACAGTCGTTCTTACCCTTTTACTGATCCTATTGTAAGACCCGATATGATAAATCGTTGGAAGAATGGATAAGCAAATGCAATCGGTACTACAATCAATACAGCAAGCGCCATTCGTAGATTTTGCTGCGGTAAATCATGTACAAGCTTTGAAATCTCTGAGCCCAGCATGGCGGCATTCCTGGTTAAATAATCAATCTGATTCTGAGTTCTTATTAACAAATACTGCAATGGGTAAAGGCTTTCAGTTCGGATATACAACATTGCCAAATACCATTCATTCCAGTATGCCAGTGCATTCAGTAATGCAATAGTAGCAATTCCAGGCTTTGCTATCGGAACGATTATTTTGAACAAAGTGTTATATTCTCCGCTGCCATCAATTGCAGCAGCTTCAATGAGATCCGTCGGCACCGAACTTTGAAAGAATGTACGCATAACAATGATATTAAACGGATTAAATAACGCCGGTACAATTAACGCTGCATAATTATCAGTTAAGCCCAAGATATTCTTACTCACATAATAAGTTGGTACTAAGCCTCCCCCAAACAACATAGTAAAGAAACAGAAGAAGGTAAAGAATCTGCGATACTTAAAATCTTTCCGGAATAGTGGATAAGAATATAATACACAAATTAGAACACTTAATATCGTCCCAAAAATAGTAATAAAAAAGCTATTAAAGTATGCACGCCAAATTGCTCTACTCGAACTAAATGCGAATTTATAAGCTTCCAGTGACCACTTGGTCGGGGTAAAGGAGTATCCAATTTCTCGTATACTCTCTTCTGAAGTAAAGGAAATGATGACAACAAAAATAAATGGAACAATACAAAACAAACAAAAGAGTCCAAGTATAATATTAATAATAATTTCGGAAGACAGTGAGATCTTATTGACTCTAGACCCATGCTTTACTGAAACAATTTTTACATTATCATATTTCATATTCTCCTCCTTCTAGAACAAACTGCTATCTTCATCTATTCTGCGTACGATTGAGTTAGCAGTTAAGACACAGAAGAAACCAACTAGATTTTGCAACAGACTAGCTGCCGTACTCATGCCAGGATTATTAGTAGCCATAAATGCACGATATACGTATGTATCCAAGACCTGTGTGGCAGGGAACAGAGGTCCAGAGTTTTGAGGTACCTGATAAAACAATCCAAAATCAGAATTAACAATACGTCCTACACTCATGATAAATAGAATAATGATCATGGTTTTTAAATGAGGAAGTGTTATATATCGGATCTGCTGCCTTTTATTTGCTCCATCAATACTTGCCGCTTCATATTGCGAATTGTCAATACCCGTAATAGCTGCCAAATACAGAACCGTGGAATAGCCGATATTCTTCCAAAGGTAAGCAAGCGTCAGAATGATTGGCCATGGTTTGCTATCAAAATACCATTGAGTTGCCTCCATCCCCAACTGCTTCTGGAGGTGAACGAAGAGACCATATGTTGGGTCCAAAAAAGCCATTAAGAAATAACTTGCAACAACCCAGCTTAGAAAATAAGGAAAGAACATCACGGTCTGATAGGCTTTTGCTACGAAATTTTTAGTTAGCAAGCTTAACATAATCGCGAAAGCTACTGCGATAACAGTTCCTAGCACAATCCATAAAGCATTATAACCAACTGTGTTTCGAATCATTTTCAATGAGTCCGAGGAGTTAAACAAAAACTCAAAGTTTTTAAAGCCTACCCAGTCGCTATGCATAATATTGTTAAATAGAGTTGGATCTTTCGAATAAATTTTAAATTTCTGAAACGCAATTACAATACCAAACATCGGTAAGTATCGTAACAGTATAAGCCAAATCGCTCCTGGAGCAAGCATAGTTAATAAAATAATATTCTTTTTTCTCTTCGCGAAACCCTTTGAAGGCGACTTTTTCGGCAACATCGAATTAGACATTTTATTTACTCCTCCCTTAACAGCTGATCACAAATATATGCAAATAGCCCAAGTAAATTATAACCATCACTGATTTTTTGTTATATTTCTATAAATATATTTTACCATATTATGTAATTATGTCATGAAAGGGAATTGTTATTTTTTGTTTATTATTGTTATCTTACAAAAATTGGTTTTAAATTTTGCTATTTTGAATAATAAATCAAGTAGGAGGCTAATTAATAAAATACCCCTACTTAATTTTATTTATTATTGATTGCTTGTCGTACTACTGTATCACATT
>JAEWHR010000133.1 GCA_023387655.1 Bacillota bacterium | reverse complement strand
CCATAGCATAAGCTAGTAAGACCCCTTGAAGACGACAAGGTTGATAGGACAAAGGTGGAAGTGTGGTAACACATGTAGCTGATTGTTACTAATAGGTCGAGGGCTTAACCTAAAAGGTTTGTTTAATTAATGTTAAATTCATTCAATGTGAAGTGAAATCAATATCTAAAATATAGAGGTTGATTGAAAGTATAGATTAAAAATATAATATTATTATATTTAACCTGTAAAGATCGTTTTATAACGGTCTTTTTTTCGTTCTATGTTATGTATTGTGGTATGCTTATAATCAATCAAACTCCGTGCTAAATGTAGAGCTTTATTAATTATGAGGAAACTTCTCAAAACTCAAAAATAGTGTATAATTAGGATAGAAATAAAAAATGCATGACAAAAGAGCGAAGGGGTGACTTTGCGATGACTTTGCTCATGAAGTTTTTTGTTTTTGGTTCGAACTGCATTATTTGACCTCTGAGACTTCGAGCAATTCAAAAGAATCGTACCCGAAGGTTTAAAGAAATGAATTTCTCCAATCAAGTAGGACAGACTACTGCAAAAGTAAAACCGAGTATGTCTATCTTAAATTGAATAGAATTGAATAGAATATATCAGAACTTACTCCCTATAATACAACAAAAACTTCTATCACATAATGTCGAATTATGAATAATATGTAATATAAGGACTGAAATGGAGATAGGGGGATTATTATGACATTATCAGAGCAAAGGCTATTATTAGTGAAATCACTAAAGATTAGAGAAAGACGAAATATGTATACGCAAGACAGTAAATTAAGACTTAAAGTTTATGAAAATCCAAAAGGCTTCGGCGATTGTTCATCAACTATGTATATAACTTATAAGAAGATTGCTGGAATTTCTATTGGAGGATACTCTTCTTCACAAGCACAAAATAAATTAGGTATTATTGTTGATGTTGCTAAGAGTGAATATCCGGATGAAAAAAAATTATTACCTGGTGATTTGATATTTTTTAATTACAAAAAAGCAAAACAAGGCAGTTCCGATTGGGGGATGTGGAAAGATCGATATCTTCATATTGGACACGTTGAGATGTACATCGGCAATGGTAAGATTATAGGTCATCCATCCGGAATAGGTCCAAGAACTACAGATATGAATACTTATTGTAAGAAGATGTATGATGCAGGAAGAACGTATAGTATTTCGAAACGATTTATTTATAATAAAAATTCCTATGATGCTAATTATACAGGAATTGAAAATGGTTTCCGTTCTTGGTGCATTGATTTGCAAAAGGAGATTAAAGTAAAGGTAGATGGTATTCCAGGGCCTGAAGTTCTTAGTAAGGTACCATTGATCAAATTTGGTGCAAAGGGAAAAGTTATAGAGCTGGTACAGCAAAGACTCATTGATTTAGGATACGATATCGGAATGTTTGGTAAAAACAAAGATGGAATAGACGGGATTTTCGGTAAAAGATGTCAAGATGCGATCAAAAGCATTGACCAATGGGTTTTATTAAAGAATGTAGGGGAAGATATTACAATCGGTACTGATGAATGGAAGTTTCTATTAAATCTTGCGTAATATAAAAGGAAGGTAGAACATAATACCTTCCTTTTATATTAATTCAACAGGAGTAGAAGCATCAAAATTAACATTTGTCAATGTTGCAAATAATATGTTTTCAATAAAGTTGCAAATAATATGTTTTAAATTAAGATAACAATTGATTTATCGATATGTTAACCATGCTCAATTATTTCTTTTGCAAAACAGCTGATACCTTTTATCAGAAATACAAGTAAATCTTGTACCTGCTAAGAGAGATATTAGATGAACAATAAAAGAGAAAAGACATGAGTTATAATAATAAACAAATAAAAAGAAAATCTATGTATAGCACGAATGCTTATAATATTTTGTTTAATAATAGCAGGTACAAAGTGAGATTCCGAAATGCAACTAGGCAATTTGGGGAATATACACATTATACCTGCTATTATAAGTTATCTTTAAATATTCATAATTAGAGAGAAAATATAGTTTGGTGCGCTTTTAGGATTTTAAGAACAATATTGGTACGTTTTATATTAGGAGTTTAACTTATTAAGGAGTGTTTCAACATCGATACCATGAACACCACAGGCTTCTTCTAATGTTTCCATCTGAGATGCAGGGCAGCCAAGACAATGCATACCTGCTTCCATTAGTGTAGAAGCACTTTCAGGATTGATTCTTAGAAGGTCACCAATTACAGTGTCTTTTGTGATTTCATTGGATTCGCTTGTTGAAGATTCTTTACCAAAGAATAACTCCATGTCTTCTTCCACTGTTTGAATTCCAGCGATTCCAAAATTATTTACTAAAACATTTGCAACATTTGGAGAAAGGAAAGCTGGTAGGGTTGGTCCTAAGTGAATGTTTTTCACTCCTAAGTAAAGTAGGGAGAGTAAAACAATAACAGCTTTTTGTTCATACCAAGCAATGTTATAAATAATTGGAAGATCATTGATATCACTTAATTCGAATACTTCTTTTAATTTTAAAGCGATAAGAGCTAAGGAGTAGGAGTCATTACATTGACCAGCATCTAAAACACGAGGAATTCCACCGATATCTCCTAAGTCTAACTTGTTATATTTATATTTTGCACAACCTGCTGTTAAGATTACAGTATCATTTGGAAGTGCTTTAGCAAAATCAGTATAGTAATTTCTTGATTTTGCACGTCCGTCACAACCAGCCATTACAACGAACTTCTTAATTGCACCAGATTTAACAGCATCTACAACCTTATCTGCAAGAGCTAAAACCTGAGCATGAGCGAATCCACCAATGATTTCGCCAGTTTCGATTTCTTCTGGAGCTTCACACTGTAGTGCGTGCTTAATAATAGCGGAGAAATCTTTATTGCTACCAGATTCCCCTTCTATATGTTGACATCCTGCATATCCAGCAGCACCTGTTGTATATAATCTATCTTTATAGGAAGCTCTTGGAGGTACAATACAGTTTGTTGTCATTAAGATCGGTCCATGGAACTTTTCAAATTCTTCATTTTGTTTCCACCAAGCATTTCCGTAGTTACCTTTTAAATGCTTAAATTTCTTTAGGTTTGGATAGTAGTGAGCAGGAAGCATCTCAGAGTGAGTATATACATCTACTCCGGTTCCTTCTGTCTGAATTAACAATTGCTCTAAATCAGATAAATCATGACCTGACACAAGGATTCCTGGGTTTGTTCCAACACCGATATTGACCTTGGTGATTTCTGGATTTCCATAAGTTGTGGTATTTGCTTTATCAAGTAATGCCATACCATCTACACCAAATTTGCCTGTTTCCATTGTTAATGCAATTAACTCATCAACAGTTAAAGTATCATCAAGTAATTTAGCTAAAGTTTCTTGCATAAAGATAGCGATAGCTTCCTCATCATAGCCTAAGGCATTCGCATGCTTTACATAAGCGGAAAGACCTTTTAATCCATAAGTAATTAACTCACGTAAAGAACGAACATCTTCTTCTTTTGTTGCTAAAACTCCGACTTCATCGGAATTGGACTTTGTTATCATGGATTCGATCTCATCCTTTGTGCTTTCTACTGGTAAAGTCCAAAGAGCAGCTTCGGATAGATTTTCTTTATTATTTAACTGATTGATTAAATTCTCTTTCATAGCTAAGGTTTCTTTTACTCTTTGAAAGAAAACTTCATTATCAAAATTGGCGTTTGTTATAGTTGTAAAAAGATTTAATGTAATGTAGTGATTAACTTCTGAAGAGATGTTTCCACCTTCTAAACGAAGTTTTGTTGTTACCTCAGATAATCCTTTTGTTACATAGATAAGTAAATCTTGCATATTTGCTAAGGCAGCAGTTTTACCGCAGACACCATTAAGGGTACAACCTTTATTTCCTGCAGTTTCTTGACATTGATAACAAAACATTTGACTCATATTTTATCTCTCCTTTTTATTTATTGCTTCTTGCTATGCCATTATTGTATTGGATGATAGACAAAAAATCTGTTGTTTTTACAACGAAACTATTATTTATTAAAAATAATTTGATGGAACAACTAGCTTCCTTACAGGCTAGTAAGTTCTTCTCCTAGAGCTAAAATATGTTTTAAAGTTTAAATAAAGAATAAAAAGAAATTAGGAATTATTATATGTAGGAATATAAGTGTATTAAAAAAATATAGTATTGCATAGAAAAGTATGTAAGCGGTAAAGACAGTGCAACTGATGCAAGAGCGGTTCCAATTTACCAGACAATATCTTATGTATTTCATAATGCAGATCATGCAACAGCAAGATTTAACCAAGAATAAGCATGAAAGAGAAAAAAGAAGAATGCGTTGAAGAAATAAAGAGAAATGAAATTGTTAGTATAAAACTCATAAAGCATAAAAACAAAACAAAAAGGATTGTATATAGATGCTAGATCGTTGTGAGTAAGATCACAGAGAAAAGAAAAGACCAGTAAGCTTAGTAAAAGCAAATTACTGGTCTTTTTGAAGTAATAGTTAGTAGTTCTTAGTTTGTAAAATTATCAAAATATCCTTGGATTAATACGACAGGAGTTCCTTTATCACCAGAACCAGAAGTTAGGTCACAAAGAGAGCCAATAAGGTCAGTTAGGCGGCGTGGGGTTGTACCCTGACTTGCCATATTACCAACTAAATTATCATCTTTATGCTTAATACGCTCGGAAATAGCTTCTTTTAAAGCATCACCAGATAAGTCTTTAAAATCATTATCTGCAAGATATTTTAATTTCACTTCATTAGGAGTACCTTCTAAGCCTTCAGTGTAGGCAGGAGATACGCAAGGATCAGCAAGCTCCCAAATCTTACCCACAGGATCTTTGAAAGCACCATCACCATATACCATAACCTCGACATGATGATTAGTTTTCTCTTTGATTTGTTCTTGAATATCTTTAACAAGATCGAAACATTCTCTTGGGAATAGCTTAATTTGGTCTTCTGTGGATTTATTAGAGCCTAATAAACCAAATTTCTCATTGTAGCCATTACCATTGATAGGAGAAGTTAAAATATCATCTAAACCAATAACATTTTCTGCCCCAGCAGCATTTAAGATTCTCTTGGTTCTTACTCTAGTATGAATATCACAAGTAAGTACATTTTTTGTATATTCTAATATAGTCTTTGGCTGGTTAGAGAAGATGATTTCAACTTCAGCACCAGCATCTTTAATTATAGAAGAGTAGTAGTCAACATAATCAACACCAGTGAATGGATGTTTATTCTCTCCAAATAATTCACGATAACGCTCTAAAGAAAGTACATCACTATATGGATTAACTCCAGCTTCATCAAGCTGATCCAATGATACTAATTCATTTCCAACTTCATCGCTTGGGTAGCTTAGCATAAGAACTACTTTTTTAGCACCCATAGCAATACCTTTTAGACATATTGCAAAACGATTTCTAGAAAGGATTGGGAAGATTACACCAATAGTTTCTCCCCCAAGTTTATTTTTAACATCAGAAGCGATTGCAGAAACACTTGCATAATTTCCTTGTGCTCTTGCTACGATAGATTCTGTTAGTGCAATGACATCCTTATCTCTTAATGTAAATCCCTCAGATTTTGCTGCATCTAATACACTGTTAACTACGATAGTAGATAAATTATCTCCTTCACGAATAATTGGGCAGCGGACACCTCTTGATACTGTTCCAACTTTTCTTTCCATAAATATACCTTCCTCTCATTGTATAATATGTTTATTATGAAGTCATTTCGAACTTTCTCTTATTACTGAAATTCTTATTGAGAAGCATACTGACTTATCATACCTATTATATAATGAAATGATTATATAGTAAAATAGGAGTTTCTACTACATGGTATAAGGTGTGGTTATATTATCCATTATAAATACTTAGATTTATAGAATAGTTTATTAA
>JAEWHR010000128.1 GCA_023387655.1 Bacillota bacterium | reverse complement strand
ACATAAAACTGCTAATACAATAACCTCTTGCCCAAGTAAAGTAAACAGACGAAATATCCCACTGAAGAACGGGTTTCTTATACTCTCTAACTGATATAAAAATTCCATGTGCAATCCCCTTTAGCATATAATTATCTATTAATTAATATCTACTACATCTATCTACTACATCTATCTACTAATTCCTATCTACTATCTCTTTCTGCAGTCTCTATCTACAGTCTTTATCTGCAGCCTTTATCTACTGTCTTTATCTACAGCCCTTATCTGCAGCCTTTATCTACTGTCTTTATCTACAGCCTCTATCTGCAGTATTTATCTACTGTCTTTATCTACAGCCTTTATCTACTGTCTTTATCTACTATAAATTAAACTATCACTATCACTAAAGCTATAACTATAACTATAACTATAACTATAACTATAACTATAAACACTATTGTATTCCCAAGACCTTCTTTCGTCAAGGGTACATGTTTTACAAAAACAATAACAAAAAAGCTGTTGCAAAGTAATTATACTCTGCAACAGCCTTATCTTTTAGAGCTTTAAAGAATCTTAACCAATCCTATTTAAACTCTTAACTTTATTTTTCATCCTCTGAAAAATCAAGATCATCAAAACTCTCCGTTGAAATATCACTTTCTTCATCCTCGAAATACTCATCCTCAGAGAAGCTTACTCCCTCATTGGAATTTAAGTTTTCGTTTTCATAAAAGTTTTGTTTAAAGTCATTGCCAGAGAAATTACCTTCGTAACTTCCATTGTCAAATTCTTCTTCAGAGAATGTAATCTCTTGATTTTGATCAGTATCTAACTTAACATTACGGTAATGTTTCATACCGGTACCTGCTGGAATTAACTTACCGATAATTACGTTTTCCTTAAGACCAATGAGTGGATCAATCTTACCCTTAATCGCTGCTTCTGTAAGAACTTTCGTTGTTTCCTGGAAGGAAGCTGCGGAAAGGAAAGAATTCGTTGCAAGAGATGCCTTAGTAATACCAAGCATTACTTGCTTACCTTCTGCCTGTTCTAAGCCTTGAGCTGCTAAGCTATCATTTACATCATTAAACTCTAAGATATCTACCATAGTTCCTGGTAAGAACTCAGCATCACCATTATTCTCAACACGAACCTTCTTTAACATCTGGCGTACAATAACCTCGATATGCTTATCGTTGATTTCTACACCTTGTAAACGGTAAACCCTTTGAACTTCCTGAATCATGTAATCCTGAACCGCACGAACACCTTTAATCTTTAAGATATCGTGTGGATTTACAGAACCTTCTGTTAACTCATCACCAGCTTCAATCTCTTGACCATCCATAACCTTAATTCTGGAACCGTAAGGGATTAAATATGCTTTAGATTCTAGAGAATCGTTATTTGTTCTAGTTACAATAACTTCACGTTTTTTCTTGGTATCCTTAATTGTAACGGTACCACCGAATTCTGCGATAATTGCAAGTCCCTTTGGCTTTCTTGCCTCGAAAAGTTCTTCGACACGAGGAAGACCCTGGGTAATATCATCACCCGCTACACCACCGGTATGGAAGGTACGCATTGTAAGCTGTGTACCAGGCTCACCGATTGACTGAGCTGCAATAATACCAACTGCTTCACCAACCTGAACTGCTTCTCCA
Source organism: Bacillota bacterium (assembly GCA_023387655.1). Classification (GTDB taxonomy): domain Bacteria; phylum Bacillota; class Clostridia; order Lachnospirales; family Lachnospiraceae; genus Lachnoclostridium. The sequence goes on along the minus strand of JAEWHR010000128.1, from coordinate 42,905 downwards.
GTAGCCATGTTTGCACCATAACACTTTGCACAAACACCAATGTGTGATTTACAAGAAAGAACGGTACGAATCTTAATCGTTGCATTTGGATCTTCATATGCTTTGCTTGCAACAATACGAGCAGCACGCTTTGGTGTGATAATATGATTTTTCTTTACAATTAACTCACCATTATCATCGTAAATTGTTTCACATGCATAACGACCAATGATTCGATCTTCTAATCCTTCAATTACTTCTTTACCATCCATGAAGGCTTTAATTTCCATACCTGGAATTTCATCAGTACCTTCACAACAGTCAACCTCACGAATAATTAAATCCTGAGATACGTCTACAAGACGACGAGTTAAGTAACCAGAGTCCGCTGTACGAAGAGCAGTATCGGAAAGACCTTTACGAGCACCGTGTGCGGAGATAAAGTACTCAAGTACGTCAAGACCCTCACGGAAATTCGCCTTAATAGGCAACTCAATTGTCTTACCTGAAGTATCCGCCATAAGACCACGCATACCAGCTAACTGTTTGATCTGCTTCTCAGAACCACGGGCACCAGAATCAGCCATCATGTAGATGTTATTATATTTATCAAGTCCAGCAAGAAGTTCCTTTGTGATTTCATCATCGGCTTCTTTCCATGTCTCTATAACTGCTTTATAACGCTCTTCCTCCGTCATCAAACCACGGCGATGATTCTTAGCAATATCTTCTACCTGTTTCTCAGCACGCGCAATGATATCTTTTTTCGCTTCTGGTACTGTCATATCAGAAATGGATACGGTCATCGCTGCACGAGTAGAGTATTTGTAACCTAAAGACTTAATCGCATCTAGAGTTTCTGCCGTTTGAGTTGCACCATGAGTATTGATGCATTTTTCAAGAATCTTCTTCAACTGCTTCTTACCAACGTGGAAATCAATTTCAAGTGCAAGGAAATTCTCTGGCTTACTACGATCTACAAAACCAAGATCCTGCTTGATAATTTCATTGAAGATGAAACGACCTACTGTGGACTCTATAATTCTAGTTTCTTCTACACCGTCTGCATTAAGACCAGTTCTACGAACCTTGATCATTGCATGCAGTGAGATTGCACTATTTTCATAAGCAAGAATTGCTTCGTTTACACTCTTAAAGTATTTACCTTCGCCATGATCACCTGGTTTATGAAGTGTTAAATAGTAAATACCAAGTACCATATCCTGAGATGGAACCGCTACAGGACCACCATCGGATGGCTTTAATAAGTTGTTTGGTGATAATAAAAGGAATCGACACTCTGCCTGTGCTTCTACACTAAGTGGTAGATGCACCGCCATCTGGTCACCGTCGAAGTCAGCGTTAAACGCTGTACATACAAGAGGATGAAGCTTAATAGCCTTACCTTCTACAAGTACTGGTTCGAATGCCTGAATACCAAGTCTATGAAGGGTAGGAGCACGGTTAAGCATAACTGGATGCTCTCTGATTACCTCTTCTAAGATATCCCATACCTCAGGTTGTAATCTTTCTACCATCTTCTTTGCAGATTTTATATTATGAGCAGTTCCTTTTGCCACTAACTCTTTCATAACAAATGGCTTAAATAATTCAATTGCCATTTCTTTTGGAAGACCACACTGGTAAAGCTTTAATTCAGGACCTACGACGATAACGGAACGACCGGAATAGTCAACACGCTTACCAAGTAAGTTCTGACGGAAACGACCTTGCTTACCTTTTAACATATCAGATAAGGATTTTAATGGTCTGTTACCAGGACCAGTAACTGGACGTCCTCTTCTACCATTATCAATTAAAGCATCTACTGCTTCTTGTAACATTCTCTTCTCATTACGAACAATAATATCAGGCGCACCAAGCTCAAGAAGTCTCTTAAGACGATTGTTACGATTGATAATTCTACGATATAAATCATTCATATCAGAAGTAGCAAAACGACCACCGTCTAACTGTACCATTGGACGTAAATCTGGTGGAATTACAGGTACAACCGTCATGATCATCCACTCAGGCTTATTTCCAGACTCACGGAAAGCCTCTACAACCTCAAGTCTCTTAATAATACGAGCTCTCTTTTGTCCTGTAGATTCTTTTAGGCCTCTCTTTAACTCTTTTGCTTCCTTCTCTAAATCAATGGCTTCTAGAAGTTCCATGATTGCTTCAGCACCCATGCCTACACGGAATCTATCACCATATTTATCATAAGCTTCTCTAAATTCTTTTTCATTCAACACCTGTTTGTACTGTAAATCAGTAGTTCCTTTATCAAGTACAATATAAGATGCGAAATACAATACCTTTTCAAGGGTTCTTGGAGAAAGGTCTAAGATTAGACCCATTCTACTTGGGATACCCTTGAAGTACCAAATATGAGACACTGGAGCTGCAAGTTCAATATGCCCCATTCTTTCACGACGCACACTTGCCTTAGTTACTTCAACTCCACAGCGGTCACATACTACGCCCTTATAGCGAATCTTTTTGTATTTACCACAATGACATTCCCAGTCTTTGTTTGGTCCAAAAATCTTTTCGCAGAATAAACCGTCTTTTTCCGGCTTGAGCGTTCTGTAATTGATTGTTTCTGGCTTTCTAACTTCACCTCTAGACCACTCTCTAATCTTCTCTGGTGAAGCCAACCCTATCTTAATCGCGTCATAGGTAATGTCCTTGACACTTTCATTTATCATCTCTGTTGGCATTGTCTGGCTCTCCCTTCAGTATTATTCTCCGAAATCCTCCGACTCACTAAATTCCATTACGCTTTCATTATCCTCGAAAGTTTCGAATGTGTCGCTTTCCTCTTCCGGATTCACTTCACTGTATCCAGCTTCTTCAAAGCCCTCATCATATCTGAAGTTATCTTCCTCGATATACTGCGTAAACTCTGTTTCACCGTAATCGATGTTTTCTGACATCTTTACTTCATCACCGTTCTCGTCAAGAACTGTAACATCAAGCGCAAGTGACTGAAGTTCCTTAAGGAGTACCTTAAAGGATTCCGGAATACCAGGTTCTGATATATTATCACCTTTAATAATTGCTTCATAAGTCTTAACACGTCCTGTAACATCATCGGACTTCACAGTTAAGATTTCTTGTAAGATATGAGCAGCACCATATGCCTCAAGTGCCCAAACCTCCATCTCACCGAATCTCTGTCCACCGAACTGAGCTTTACCACCAAGAGGCTGCTGAGTTACTAAGGAATAAGGACCAGTGGAACGTGCATGGATCTTATCATCTACTAAGTGGTGAAGCTTTAAGTAGTGCATGAATCCAACGGTTACTGAACTATCAAAATACTCACCTGTTCTACCATCACGAAGACGAACCTTACCATCACGGTTAATTGGAACACCTTCCCACTGTTTTCTGTAATCCTCATTTGTTACAAGGTAATCCATAACTTCTGGATCTAATATATCTTTATATTTTGCTTGGAACTCATCTAATGGAGTATTAACATAATCATTCGCAAGCTCTAAAGTATCCATAATATCGTACTCGTTTGCACCGTCAAATACTGGTGTGGAAACATTAAATCCAAGTACTCTGGAAGCAAGACTTAAGTGAATCTCTAACACCTGACCGATATTCATACGAGAAGGAACGCCCAGAGGGTTTAATACGATATCAAGTGGTCTACCATTTGGTAAGAATGGCATATCTTCTACTGGTAACACACGGGAAACAACACCCTTATTACCGTGACGACCAGCCATCTTATCACCAACTTGAATCTTTCTCTTTTGAGCGATATAAACACGTACTGTCTGGTTAACTCCAGGAGATAATTCATCTCCGTTTTCTCTAGTGAATACCTTAGCATCTACAATAATACCATATTCACCATGAGGTACACGAAGGGAAGTATCACGAACTTCTCTTGCCTTCTCACCAAAGATTGCACGAAGAAGTCTCTCTTCAGCAGTAAGTTCAGTTTCACCCTTTGGTGTAACCTTACCAACTAAAATGTCTCCAGCACGAACTTCCGCACCAATACGGATAATACCTCTTTCATCAAGGTCCTTAAGTGCATCATCACCAACACCTGGAACATCTCTTGTGATTTCTTCTGGTCCAAGTTTAGTATCACGAGCTTCCGCCTCATATTCTTCAATATGAACAGAAGTGTATACATCTTCCTGAACAAGTCTTTCACTAAGTAATACCGCATCCTCGTAGTTATAACCTTCCCAAGTCATAAATCCGATTAATGGGTTCTTACCAAGTGCTAATTCACCCTTTGAAGTTGATGGACCATCCGCAATAACTTCACCAGCTTCTACCCTATCACCCTTCACTACGATTGGTCTTTGGTTGAAACAAGTACCCTGGTTACTTCTTGCAAACTTCACAAGGCGATAGCTTGATTTTGTTCCATCATCATTCTTTATTACAACTTCACGGGAAGTTGACTTCTCAACAGTACCCGCTTTCTTTGATACAACACTAACACCGGAGTCTACCGCTGTTTTTAATTCCATTCCTGTACCAACAACTGGTGACTCTGTAAATAACAAAGGTACCGCCTGACGCTGCATGTTAGATCCCATGAGCGCACGGTTCGCATCGTCATTTTGAAGGAAAGGAATCATCGCTGTAGCAACAGAGAATACCATCTTAGGAGAAACGTCCATTAAATCTACTTTTCTCTTCTGATAGGAAGAAGTTTCTTCTCTATAACGACCAGATACACTCTGATTTATAAAATGTCCAGTGTCATCTAATGGCTCATTTGCCTGTGCAACAACATACTTATCCTCTTCATCTGCTGTCAAGTAAACTACTTCATCTGTAACACGAGGATTTTCAGCATCTGTTTTATCCACCTTACGATAAGGTGCTTCAATAAAACCATACTGATTAATTCTAGCGTAGGATGCTAAGGAGTTAATAAGACCGATGTTAGGACCTTCTGGAGTCTCAATCGGACACATTCTACCATAGTGAGAATAATGAACGTCACGAACCTCGAAGCCGGCACGATCACGGCTAAGACCACCAGGACCAAGAGCAGAAAGACGTCTCTTGTGAGTAAGCTCACTAAGTGGATTGTTCTGATCCATAAACTGTGACAACTGGGAACTTCCGAAGAATTCCTTCACTGCTGCTGTTACTGGTTTAATATTGATTAAGGACTGTGGACTAATTCCTTCTAAATCTTGAGTTGTCATTCTTTCACGAACAACACGTTCCATTCTAGAAAGTCCGATTCTGTACTGATTTTGTAATAATTCACCAACCGCACGAATACGACGATTTCCTAAATGGTCAATATCATCTTCATTACCGATTCCATACTCCAAGTGCATATTGTAATTGATGGATGCAAAGATATCATCCTTTGTAATATGCTTTGGAATTAAATCTGTAATATGCTTCGCTACAGCATCTTTAATTTCATCTAAGCTGTTGCAAGAATCTAATATCATACGAAGAGCTGGATAGTAAACTTCTTCTGTAATTCCTAAATCTTCTTTCTCACAGTCAAGTTCCACATACTCTTCAAAATCAACCATCATGTTAGAAAGAACAACAACATTACGTTCCTCTGCCTGAACTAAGATGGATCTCACTGCTCTATTCTGGATGCGAATTGCAAGAGCCTCTGTAATAATTGCTCCAGCCTCTGCTAAGATTTCACCTGTCTCAGTATCAACAACATCCTCTGCTAAAGGGAAACCTACAACGCGGTTTTTCAAAGCTAACTTCTTATTAAACTTAAAGCGTCCAACCTTTGCAAGGTCATATCTTCTAGGATCGAAGAACATACTATTAATTAAGGACTCTGCACTTTCTACAGAAAGTGGTTCACCTGGACGAAGTTTTTTGTATAATTCAAGAAGACCATCTTGATAATTATCGGATGGGTCTTTGCTAAAACTTGCTAAAATCTTTGGTTCTTCACCAAACATCTCAACAATTTCTGCATTGGAACCAATACCCATAGCACGAAGCAGTACGGTAATCGGTACCTTTCTATTTCTATCTACACGAACATAAAACACATCGTTGGAATCTGTCTCATACTCTAACCAAGCACCTCTGTTAGGAATTACGGTACTTGAGTGAAGAGTCTTACCAACTTTATCATGTTGAATTGCATAATAAATTCCAGGGGAACGTACTAACTGGCTAACGATAACACGTTCAGCACCATTGATTACAAAGGTACCTGTCTCAGTCATTAATGGCAAATCACCCATGAATATGTCGTGTTCATTGATTTCTTCCGTCTCTTTGTTACGAAGTCTAACTTTTACTTTCAACGGAGCCGCATAGGTAGCATCTCTTTCCTTGCATTCTTCAATCGAATACTTAACATCATCCTCGCAGAGCTGAAAGCTTACAAACTCAAGGCTAAGATGGTCGCTGTAATCTTCGATCGGCGAAATATCATCGAATACTTCATTTAGGCCTTCCTCTAAGAACCACTTATAGGAATCCTTCTGAACTTCAATGAGATTTGGCATTTCAAGTACTTCTTTTTGCTTTGAATAGCTCATTCTTACGCCTTTTCCAACCTTAATCGGACGTATTCTGTTTTTATCCATTGACGTTTTCACCCCTTGAAATTTTTCTAGTTTTTTTTATATAATAGAGTAATAAGATATATTGTGCCTCTTCAGTCACATAATCAAATAGTAGATACTGATGTAGATGAACCAAATTAAGATATGGTTACAAACAGACTGAATCGAAAAATGTCATAAATCCTCTTACTCGAAGCCTCGCAAGCAAGGCAGTACACTTGTTTAACCCTGTATAAAACGTAAGAAAACCCACAAAATATTGAGTTTTCTATTGTTTTCAAAAGCACATTTTGTGTTTTTTATGAATTGTGCAATAAAATTTCTTAAAAACACTTTGCATTTTGAACTTTATGTGTTATAATATATACAAATGGGCATACAAAACCACAATAGTGCACATTTCATATTATCACAGTATAGTCAAGCTGTCAATAGCAAATTGTACAGCTTTTTTATATTTTTCATAAAATATCTATAAAGTCCGATATTTACAGCTTTTCCCGCCTCTTAAGGGATATCCCCTATGCATACCGCCTTGTACATAAAAAAGAAAACTATTTTAGCATGATGGTGTCAACATACAGAAAACGGAAAAAATCTAGTATTTCTTGTAGTATAACCATTTATTGGTTCCTCATTCATTTTTATGGAGAGAATACCCATGTATGATTTTTAATTTTAATAATAACAATTAAAAGCAGGAAGAAATAAATCATCTCCATGCCTTATTTAAAGGAGATTTTTTCATTTCGTCCTGCTTTTATTATCATATGCTATTTATTCTCATTGTTATTTCAATAAAATTTCTGTCTGATTTCTATTTTCCCCCGCGTGCCCTTCGAATTGCTTTTACAATCTCAACGACCGGAATCATCGTTATTGCAAATAAAACCGCAACTCCATACTCTTCAATCCTAATTTGGGTAAAACCAAATGCATCTCTTAAGAATGGCACATAGATTACTGCCGTTGTTAAGACAAAAGATAATACGATTGCACCTAGAAGATAAATATTTTGATAGGACATCTTAAAAATTGATTTATCCCTTGATCGTAGGTTGTAAGAGTGAATTACTTCTGCTAATGACATCGTAAGAAACGCCATTGTCATGCCATCACTACTTTCTGCTATCTCCCATCTTCCACTTTCCATATAATGACCAACAAAATATGATATTAATGTAATAACTGTTACATAACACCCCTGATAGATTACATCAAAACCAAGTCCTCCAGCAAAGATACCTTCTTTCGCATCCCTTGGCTTTCTCTTCATTACATCCTTTTCCCCTCGCTCCATCCCAAGGGCTAGAGCTGGAAAGCTATCTGTAATCAAATTAATCCAAAGTAGATGCACTGGCTTTAAAATTGTAAAACCAAGAATAGTTGCTATAAAGATTGCTAATACCTCACTTAAGTTTGATGATAATAGGAATTGGATAGATTTCCTGATATTATCATAGATTCTTCTGCCTTCTTCTACTGCTGCAACAATAGTAGCAAAGTTATCGTCAGCTAATACCATATCTGCAACATTCTTCGTAACATCAGTACCTGTGATTCCCATACCAACACCTATGTCAGCACTTTTTATGGAAGGTGCATCATTCACACCATCTCCTGTCATTGCAACTACTTTACCTTTTGCTTTCCATGTTGTTACTATTCGAACCTTATGTTCTGGCTGAACGCGAGCATAGACAGAATAGGTCTCAATTGCTTGAGAAAATGTCTCATCATCCATCTCAGAAAGCATAGCACCTGTAATAGCCTCGGAAGCATCGTTTATAATGCCTAGCTCTTTTGCGATCGCTACCGCGGTATCTCTATGATCGCCTGTTATCATGATAGGACGAATACCTGCTTCCTTACATTCCTTCACTGCAACTAAAACCTCAGGACGGACCGGATCAATCATTCCAGTTAATCCAATAAACACTAGCTCTTTTTCTAATTCTTTTTCAAAGAAATTAGTAACCTTATTCGGATAGGCGCGAAAAGCAGCAGCAAGAACTCGTAAAGCCCCATCTGCCATCTCTTTATTTATCTTTAAAATCTCACTTTTTATCTCCTCTGTCATGTTTGTCACACCATTAACAGATAAATAATGAGTACAGCATTTTAGAACTTCGTCAGGGGCACCTTTTGTATACTGAATATATTCATTATCTTTTTGATGTACCGTTGTCATCATCTTACGAACGGAATCAAAAGGTGCTTCTCCAATTCTTGGCTGTTTCTTTTTTAACTCTCCTTTTAGCAATTGGTTGGTGTAGGCATAGTTGACTAAAGCACATTCAGTTGGTTCTCCAATTGCTTGATTATTCTCACCCAATTCCGCATCACTACATAAAGCCATCGCTGTTGCTAACAACATCCGATCATTCGTGTATTCTTTAACAACAGTCATTTTATTTTGAGTAAGTGTTCCCGTTTTATCAGAACATATTATCTGTGTACTACCAAGGGTCTCAACTGCGGTTAATTTACGTATTACCGCATTTCTTTTTGACATATTGGTAACACCAATAGATAGCACAATTGTGACAACAGTAGCAAGTCCCTCTGGGATAGCCGCTACCGCCAAACTAACTGCTACCATAAAAGTATTAATTAAATTCTCACCGTTTAGACTACCACTACGAATGAGACTGAATGCAAAGATAAAGATACAAATACCAATCACAAGAAAACTTAGGATTTTACTTAATTGTGATAATTTCAATTGAAGCGGAGTTTTTCCTTCTTTTGCATTCGCTAAAGCATCTGCAATTTTCCCCATTTCTGTATTCATTCCCGTACCAGTAACTACTGCCCTACCTCTACCGTAGACAACCGTACTACCCATGTAAACCATATTCTTACGATCACCAAGAGATATGTCTTTTACACCATTCAGCGACAATACTTCTTCTGTCTTATTAACCGGAACACTTTCTCCAGTTAACGCAGCCTCTTCTACTTTCATAGATGCATTCTCTATGATACGCGCATCCGCAGGTACTGCATCACCCGCCTCAAGAAGAATTATGTCACCTACTACCAACTCTTCGCTTTTAACCAAATGTTGCACGCCGGAGCGGATTACTTTTGACATTGCTGCTGCCATTTCTTTTAAGGCTTCAATAGCCTTTTCAGCCTTATTCTCCTGATAGACTCCTAGGATAGCATTAATAATAACAACTGCTAAGATTATAATGACATCAGTAAAAGACTCTCCTGAAAATGCTGCAGTAATTGCGGATACAATAGCAGCTACTATTAAGATGATTGTCATTGGTTCTAATAACTGTTTTAGGAAATGAACAAGCAAAGATTCCCTTTTTGCTTCTTTTAAAACATTTTTACCATTTTCATTTAACCTTTTTTCAGCTTCTTCTTTCGTAAGACCATTATCATTACTAGCAACTTCTTTCATAACCTCTTTGGTATCACTTAAATAGAAGTTCATTCACCTTAGCTCCATTCTTTTATATTCTTTCTAAACTTTTATAGTTTTTATTTATTCCTTTTTTTACCATATCATAGTGATAGGAATCTGTAAATATAATTTAATGATTGTATCAATCTTTCCATGGATTTCTTAAGAACTTTCGATTCAATCCACAACGTCTTTTCTAAAACAAACTAAAATATCGTTTGTATCGAACATTTGACAAAGAAAAAGAGCTCCTTTGACTAACGAATCCTCATAGCCAAAAAGCTCTTTCTCGTTGGAACACTACCCTTATCTGTATAATATTCCAATTATTCTATTTTTTATTCTATCACATTACGTTTATAATTTATAATCGCAAAAAGTACCATGAATACAGTACTAAATAATAATACACCTATCGCACCACTTAAACCAATAACATCTGCTACAAACCCTACGATTTGTGGAGCAATAATACCACCAAGTGCAGCAATGGCAAGAAGCATCGACATTCCAGATGGGCTTCCTTTTATAATTGCACCAGCATTCGCTATACAAGTTGGATAAATGCCGGCAAAGAAAAATCCTAATAAAATAATAGACAGGGAAATTATATTAACATTAGTTGTCATAATTAACAAACCGAAAAAGGCTGTAGTAAAGATACAGTAGGTTAATATTAATGTCTTCTTTTTTACTTTAGATGATAAAAATGCTGTCATGAGACGTCCCATCATAACTGCTAACCATGTATAAGATACTAAATTAGTTGCTAACTCATCACTCATTACTCCAGTATCTTTAAAATAAGTGATAAACCAGCCATTTACGCAGTTTTCAAGTCCTAGATAGAAAAATAAAATCAACCCAATTACATAAAAATCAAAACTTTTAATGTAAGAACGATTTGCGCTAGATTGTTCTTTCTTTATTTCCTTACTCTTTCCCTCATCCCAAGATATGGGTATCATACACAAAAGAAGAATGGTAACTGCAAATAAAGCAACAATCGTATACCCTAAATGTCTCCATGTTAGTTGATGATTAATGTAAAGAGAACTAAGGAAAGGAGCTAGAAAAGCGCCAAAAGCAAATGTCATATGCAAGATATTTAACATTGAACTTTTGCCTTCCGCACGTTCATTCACTACTGTATTATTAAAAATACTAACAGATCCTCTACCTATTCCAAGAAGTACAAAACTTAAATATAAAACTGGTATTGCTGGTATACCCATAATAACAATTAGGCAGATTGGAATTAACAAAGACAAAACAATAATTGTCCATTTCCTCCCAAACTTTGCTATAACTGGTGGATTTACAAAACTTGCAAGAAGATTACCAATTGCAAATGCTGATAATAATCCTCCAGCAATACTAAAACTTAATTTTGCCTCCTCAATCAGATAAGGTAACATCGTACCCACCATTAAAACCATCATACCATTCACAAAAAATGTATAATAACAAGTAAGGAATACAAAAAAACGTTCAAATTTACTACTTTTCTTAACTTGATCAAACATAATATCCTCCATACCATATGTAACAAAGTGGCTTCGCCATTCTAAGCTCCGCGAATCAACAAATTCAGGGCGATGCCACTTTGTCGCGCCGAAGCGTCAGCGAAGTGCGCATCCCACGGAGAGTTTTTTAATTAATAGGAATTACTCCCGGAGTAATTTCCTATTAATTAAAAAAACCACTCCGATCTGTTTGCTACTCATCGTAACCCACACACGGAGTGGTTTCTATATTTTTTAGTGATAGAAAACTAATAGCGAACTCATCTTATCATGTTATCGCAACTCGTTCTCTAACATAAGGGACTTGGACAGTAAACTGCCTCATCCAGTATATCAATACTTCCTTGATGGTTTAGATTACTTAAGAGTAACTTTTGCACCTTCAGCTTCAAGCTTAGTCTTGATATCTTCAGCTTCTTCCTTAGAAGCAGCCTCTTTAAGAACCTTAGGAGCGCCATCAACAACGTCCTTAGCTTCTTTTAAGCCTAAACCAGTTACTTCACGAACAACCTTGATAACCTTAACCTTGTTTGCTCCAACGTCTGTTAACTCAACGTCGAACTCTGTCTTCTCCTCAGCTGCATCTGCTGCTGGGCCAGCTGCTGCTACAACAACACCTGCTGCTGCGCTAACACCGAATTCTTCTTCACAAGCTTTAACTAAATCATTTAACTCTAATACTGTCATGCCCTTAATAGCATCGATAAACTCTTGAGTTGTCATTATTAAATACCTCCATATAATTATTGGTTTTTTACGTTCTATTAACTCTATACCACAAGTGATGTAAAGTTATTATACTAAGCAACTTCTCCATTCTTCTCTGCGATCTGCTTAAGCACACGAGCGAAGTTTGTAATTGGAGACTGAAGACTTCCAAGTAACTTGGAAATAAGAACTTCTCTTGAAGGGATAGTAGCGATCTTTTGAACGCCTGCCGCATCGTAGTAAGTTCCTTCTACTACACCAGCTTTTAATTCAAGCTTGTCTGCTGTCTTAGCAAACTCTGCTAAAACTCTAGCTGCGGATGTTGCATCCTCAGTACTAAAAGCTATTGCTGTAGGTCCTTCTAAATGTTTGTCTAACTGAGAGAAATCAGTTCCTTCGAAAGCCATCTTAAGATATGTGTTTTTGTATACTTTGTATACAACACCAGCTTCTCTTAACTTCTTACGAAGCGCTGTATCCTGCTCTACAGTAAGTCCACGGTAATCTACGATAACCGCTGATTTAGCATCTGCAGCATAAGCCTTGATTTCATCAATGATTGGTTTTTTTAATTCAACCTTTGCCATTCTAGTACACCTCCTTATAGATTCTGTATAGAAGACGGAATAAAAACTGCCTCCTGCGAAAACAGGAGGCAGATTATTAGTCTAGCATAATAGCTTGATTAATCTATTCCTCGGTAGGCGGGTTCACCTTACGCCATAACGGCACCTACTGTCTTCGGCAGTTTGTGAGAATTAAGCTTCTCACGAGCTTTTTGAGTATAACATAAATCTATTCGTGTGTCAATTATCAATTTCACTTCATCTAGCCTGTAATATATGGGTTTTATCCCATGTTACAGTAAGACTGGGTAAATTATGCTAATTTACTTGTATTAAGCTTGATTCCAGGGCCCATTGTAGATGCCACTGTTACGCTTCTTAAATACTGTCCCTTAGCTGCAGCTGGTTTAGCCTTGATAATTGCACCCATAAGCGCTTGGAAGTTGTCTGCGAGTTGTTCTTCGGTAAAAGAAGCTTTACCAACTGGCACGTGGATAATGTTTGTCTTATCCAATCTATATTCGATCTTACCGGCCTTGATATCATTAACAGCCTTTGTAACATCCATAGTAACTGTTCCTGCCTTAGGGTTTGGCATTAAGCCCTTAGGTCCAAGTACACGACCAAGACGACCAACTACACCCATCATATCTGGAGTTGCAACAACAACGTCAAATTCAAACCATCCATCGTTTTGGATCTTTGGAATTAACTCATCGCCACCAACGAAGTCAGCACCTGCTGCTAAAGCTTCATTTACTTTATCGCCTTTAGCAAATACAAGAACTCTAACTGTCTTACCAGTTCCGTGTGGTAATACTACCGCACCACGAACCTGTTGGTCAGCGTGACGTCCGTCTACACCAAGTCTGATGTGTGCTTCGATAGTCTCATCGAATTTAGCTACTGCAGATTTTTTTACTAAACTGATTGCTTCCTCAACATCATATTGAACACTTCTGTCGATAAGCTTTGCTGCATCAGTATATTTCTTTCCTCTTTTCATGATTTACCTCCTAGTGGTATTATCGGGAATGCCCTCCCACATCTATATAAACATCGTGTTAGTCTTCAACTACTGTGATACCCATACTTCTTGCAGTACCAGAGATCATGCTGATAGCTGTCTCAATGTTTGCTGCATTTAAATCTGGCATCTTTAATTCTGCGATCTTCTGAACTTCAGACTTTTTGATTGTAGCAACCTTAGTCTTGTTTGGAACTGCAGAACCGGACTTTAAATTACAAGCCTTCTTAAGCAATACTGCTGCTGGAGGAGTCTTTGTAATGAAGCTAAAGCTTCTGTCCTGGTATACAGTGATAACAACAGGAATGATCATACCTTCCTGATTTGCTGTTCTAGCATTGAATTCCTTTGTGAACTGTACAATGTTTACACCGTGCTGACCAAGTGCAGGACCAACAGGTGGTGCTGGTGTTGCCTTTGCAGCAGGAATTTGTAATTTAATATAACCTGTAACTTTCTTTGCCATGATAGCATACCTCCTAAAATTGTGGTTTTACCGGGAGTAATAGACTTATCCGTCAGAATTACCTGCTTCGCTACTTACCCTCCCACTGTCCGCAATCTAGCGAACTTTGTTAACATTACCTTAAAGTGTTTTAATTTACAACCTTTACATCCGTAAAACTGATCTCAACAGGTGTCTCTCGACCAAACATGTCGATGTTAATGGTAACGATTTGTTTATGCTCGTTAATTGCTTTTATCACACCCTGTGTATTTTCCCATACACCGGATACTACTGTTACGGTATCGCCTACCGCAAAATCAATTACCACTTCATCTTTCTTAATTCCCATGCTCTTCATTTCGAAGTCAGTGAGTGGAACCGGCTTTGACCCCGGACCTACGAATCCAGTTACCCCTCTAGTATTACGAACTACATACCATGTGTCATCATTCATGATCATGTTTAATAACACATAACCAGGGAACATCTTTTTCTGAACCTTTTTCTTAACACCGTTTTTCACTTCGATAACATCCTGCAAAGGAACCGAAACTTCCAGTATCTGATCTTGAAGCTTTCTGTTTTCGATTGTTTTCTCAATGTTGGCTTTTACCTTATTCTCGTATCCCGAGTAGGTATGAACTACGTACCAATTAGCATCTGACATATCATCACCCTTATCCTAGTTAAAGTATTATTTTGATTCCAAATTTAATAATCTGGTCAACAATTGCAATAACTATTGCTAATATAGTGGATATGACAACAACAGCTACGGTTTGTTTCGCAAGTGATTCTTTGTCCGGCCAAATGATCTTTTTGAATTCTGACTTAAGACCCTTGAACCAGCTCTTTTTTGGAGCCTTTTCTAAAGTATTTGCAGTATCTCCCATAACTTCACTTTCCTTCCTTGTAAAAGGTTTGTCATCTCATCGGATGATAAGACATAATCTTTAAGAAAGCCTTCCATCCATCATTAGACATTATTACTTAGTTTCTTTGTGTAATGTGTGTGATTTGCAGAACTTACAAAACTTTTTGGTTTCCATTCTGTCAGGATGATTTTTCTTTTCCTTTGTAGTGTTGTAATTACGCTGTTTACATTCTGTACATGCCAATGTAATTTTTACTCGCACAACTTCCACCTCCGTTAATTTTCTGTGGTGAATAAAGCATCTTTGGTCTATGAATATGCCGATTCATAAAACCTGCCCTATTCTTGCGTTAACATGTAACTGATCTGACACAAAAGCCAGAACTGATACAGGTCTTCACTGTTTTTAGGCATAAAAAAAAGACCTCTTCCATAGCCAGTTTACTATATCATACTCTGGAGTTCTCGTCAATGATCTTTTTTTAGATTTTGCAATATTTATCTTAGCCTTACCAAGAAAAACTAGTTAATACATATCACATTATACCATTTTATAAATTTATACTTTTATCATAGCCTAGTTTTGAACTTCCGTCAAGTATCACTATCTTTCTCGCTATGGCAGAACTCCCCACATTCCTGCCATAGCAAAAATCTCACCTATCTTTTCCCCTAATCATCTCTTTCCCTTATTTTCGACAAACTGTTTTGGTGTAACCCCTACATTTTTCTTAAATACTCTAGAAAAATAGTTTGGATCTTTATAACCAACCATATAGCAAATCTCTTGTATATTTTTATCCGAATAAATTAACCATTCCTGCGCCTTTTTAATTCGTATATTAGTTAAATAATCTACGTAAGTTACACCCATCTTTTCTTTAAAGATTCGACTAAAATACTGAGGACTAATATTTAAAATTCCGGCTACCTCTTCTAATGTAATATCCTCATCATAATGAGTGTCAACATAACGCAGTACCTTTCGTATCGCTGCAAAGGAATTTTCATTTTGATTATCTCTTACTGATTTTAGAACATAATTCACACTTCGAAAAGCCCAAGCATTAATTTCTCCCTCTGTTAGCGAATCCAATTCCCGTAAAAGCTCCATATAGTTGGTATACTCCGACTCACTTCCACCGTCTCTCCTCGCCTTATTCGATGCCATAACTATTAATTCTAATAACTTATTTTTTTTATCTAAGATATTATAATTTGATAGCAAATCTAGTAATGTCACCAAATTATTCAATGCTTCTTTATTTCCATCCCGGATATTTAATAAGAACTTCTCCTCCATCTCGGTATAGAATTGTTTCTTCTCTTTCCGCTCTTCTGTAACGTCTTGTACATGGGAGATGCTTCCCATACGGTCATATCTTAAGCTTCTTAGTGCTTCTTCATACGAGATTATAAGTTTGTCTATCGATTTTAAGCTGCCAATCCCTACTTTTGCTTCAATTTGGAACATGTCGCGAAATACTTTACGTATGTACTCTCCATATCGAATCTGTTCTACTTTCGAGGTATTACATTCTAATCCGTACTTTTCCATAACAAAGATAACAATGCTTCGAGACATTTCCCTTCCAACAATACAACGATACCCCGGGGTTACATTTTTCTTTATAAGCTTGCTAAATCGCTCATAAGATATTCTCTCTTTATAATTTCCTTTTTCTAAGGATACATAGATAACATATCCTCCACCGCTTAAATTAAGCATATACTGGTAGTTTTTCCACTCCCATTGAAAGTCTTCATTGTACAAAACAGAGTATACAAAACTAAACTCAATCAATTCCATAGCCTGTGCTGCCAATATTTCACGATCCGCCACCAATTGATATCTTCTACGTTCATAGGTCTCACGAATCCCTTCAATCGCTCGCTGTAACTTCTCCTTTGTTATAGGTTTCATTAAATAGTAATGAGCTCTTACTTCTATAGCTTTTTTTAGACTCGTAACAGACTCATCTTCACCATATACTATAATACCGACTTCGCTATCTAATTTACGTATTTCAGAAGCTACAGCAAATCCATCGGTACCTTTTAGTTCTTTGGATATCAAAATGATATCTGGACGGTTTTCAGAAAAAACATGGCAAGCACTCTGGCTATCACTTGCCATACCAATGATTTCTACACCTTTTATCAACTCCTGAACCAATCCAGTGATACTTTTCATCTGGTTTAAACTGATATCGACTAATAGTACTTTCATTGTTTTCCTCCTCATTTAGTCATACAAATTTCCAATATTTTTATTTTACTCTATTTTGACATATAACTGCCACTAAAAAACCATAATTTTTGTCTAAAAATAAGATTGTAAATAAAAATAAATATGATAATATTGAGTTGCTTTCAAAAGAGTATTTATTTTTAACATATATAGATTCACCGTAACTAGTTGATTTTCATTCAAAGAAGGGGCTTTTTATGACATATATTAAAAAACATATCAACTTCATAATAATCTCCTTACTTCTTTGTCTTTGTTTTATCGGAAGTATGGCAAGCAAAGAGACCGACTTACTTAAAGCAAACAAACAAAGAAAAGAGATTTTCTCGCAACAGGAAGTAGATTCTTCTATCACTGAGCTTGTTCTTCTTTGGGATACTAAGGTAACTAAGGAAGAAAAACAAAACATCTTATCCGCTTATGATACATCATTACATATCCTCGAAGAATTTGATAACTACATGCTATGTACAACGAACACCTCTGATACCGATGCCTTAATACATACTCTTCGGAAATTCAAGGAGATAAGCGCCGTCGATTATAATCAGGAAATTTCATTATTTTCTACCGATGATCCTTACTATTACTCCCAATGGCCTATCGAGAACAACGGTAACTACTTACAATATACAAAAGATACCCAGGTTCTTCAGTCTAGTACCGTTGACATTGACTTAGAATTAGAAAAAGCCTGGGCTGCTTACAACAAAGAGAATTATCAAACTCGTCAAGTAATCGTTGCTGTAATAGATACAGGAGTAGATTATGAACATCCAGATTTAAAAGATCAAATGTGGATCAATCCGAATGAAATACCTGGAGATGGAATCGATAACGATAACAACGGATATGTTGACGACATCTACGGGTGGGATTACTACAACAATGATAATACGATCTGTCATTATGATACTAAAACAATGACCGCTAGTAAAGAGGATAATGATGACCATGGTACACATTGTGCTGGTATAATTGCAGCCTCTGCTAACAATCAAATTGGTATTGCAGGAGTTGCCTCTAATATTGACGTTAAAATTATGTCTTTAAAAATTCATGGAGGAGTAAATGGGAAAGGCACCATCGGGAACGCAATAAAAGCGATTAAATATGCTACCATGATGGGAGCTGATGTCTGTAACTTAAGTTGGGGTTCCACTACTTATAATCAAGCGCTGGAACAAACAATCAGGGAATCCTCTATGTTATTTATAGCAGCAGCTGGAAACAGTGGCGCAGATAATGATGCAATACCAATGTATCCAGCCAGTTTACCTTTAGATAATATCATTTCCGTTACATTTATCAATCCAAATGGCGCCTTAACTGTAAAATCTAATTACGGTGCTACCTCGGTTGATATCGCAGCCCCTGGCGTAGATATTCTAAGTACTGTTGTTGGCGGTTACCGTGCTTCCTCTGGTTCATCAATGGCTGCACCTCATATATCAGGGATTGCTGCTATCTTATACTCCAGCGCCTCACAGTTATATCCTTCTAATGTCAAAGAGGTCTTGCTGATTAACTACAAACCTCTGACAAATTTGAGTTCACTAACCTATTATCCAGGAATTCCAAATGCCTTGGCATGCATTGAATCTATGGACTTATTAAAAAGCGATACAACCATCCCTTCTCTTCTTGTTAAAACCGGATACGATAAAGGTAATCTCGTTGCTTATGTTGAAGCTATTGACAAAGGGAATTCAGGAATCCGCATTATTTCTTATCAACCTGGTAAGAAGAATTTAAGCGATTTTAAGTATGGTACAATAGGTACCTCCATTGAGGAAGAAAAACTAGAAGTTGCTAAGGCAGGTTGGTATACTTTTTATATTAGTGATTACGCTGGCAATGAGGCTGTTTTGCAATATGAAATCATAGATGATAACCAGACTCCAACTATTAATGCGAGCTATAGTACTTCATTAAGCAATAATATAATCACGATATCAGCGACCATAAAAGATACAAAAAGCGGTATCAAAACAGCAAAATACATGTCTGGTGAAAAGACAGTCAAAGATTTTATTAGCGGGAAAGAGGGAACCCCTCTTCAACTAAATAACAACCGTGCTTCTATTCAAGTAACCGAGCCCGGTCCATATACCATATACGCCTCGGATTTCCGTGGTAATAAAACGGTATATGTCATTGATTGCAAGTTAACTCCTATCACCGACTTTACTCTATCAGAGGAAACAAAAACACTATCCGTAGGATCCGTAAGCCGTTTGGATGTAGAAGTCACTCCCCGTATCAACACAGACCGACTTTACTATTATTCTTCTAATCCTTCCGTTGCAAGCGTAAGTCAATGGGGTTTAATACATGCTAAGTCAAAAGGGAATGCTACGATTTATGTGAAAACATCAAGTGGTTTAACAGAGAAATGCAAGATTATTGTTTTAAAGGAATAAACGTGAATTTCTTTCACACAGAATTTGTACCCACTTCGTCCTCAGTCTTAAAGAAGGAGGGTTGATACAAAATAGTAATTTTATTTTGTATCAACCCTCCTGTGTTTTAACTTTTATTCAACCTTAATAAAACATTCAAATTAGAAAGCAAAGATTATAAAGTGTATCATAATCATATTAAGCTTTCAAACTCATCAAGTAAATCTCCAAGCTTCTTAAGAGCTTCTTCTACTGGTTTCGATGTACTCATATCAATTCCTGCAATCTTTAATAAGGAAATAGGATCTGCTGATCTACCACCGCTTAAGAATTGTAAATAATCCTTCACAGCTGGCTCTCCCTCTGTTAAGATACGGTTTGATAACGCTACCGCAGCGGAGTATCCTGTTGCATATTGGAATACATAATAATTATAATAGAAATGTGGTATTCTAGCCCATTCAATTGCTATCTTATCATCGATCACAACATCTTTTCCGTAGTATTTTTCATTTAAGCCTCGATACATTTTACATAGCATATCAGCGGTTAAAGTTTCCCCTTGCTCTGCCTTTGTATTAATTAGTAACTCAAACTCTGCAAACATTGTCTGACGGTATAGTGTGGTACGATAATTCTCAAGAAGATGGTTGATTAAATATGCTCTCTTCTTCTTATCCGTTGTATTCTTTAACAGATACTGCATTAACAAGTTCTCATTACAGGTAGACGCAACCTCAGCAACAAAGATAACATAGTCGCTATAAATTGTCGGCTGAGTATGATTGGATAAATAAGAGTGTAATGCATGGCCCATTTCATGAGCTAACGTAAACATACTATCAAGAGTATCCGCATAATTCATTAGTACATATGGATGAACTCTCGCACCAGCAGAATAAGCGCCACTTCTCTTTCCTTCATTTTCATAAACATCAATCCAACGGTTATTAAAACCTTCTTCTAAGATACGGATATAATCCTCTCCAAGTGGTCTTAAAGCCTCTATAATTGTTTTCTTTGCTTCCTCAAAACTAACTTTACTATCCGCTTCTTCGATAATTGGTGTATAGAGATCATACATATGAAGTTCTTCCACACCAAGAAGCTTCTTTCTAATCTCCATATAACGATGAAGATGTGGTAGATTTTTATTTACCGCTTCGATCAAACTATGATATACCGATACCGGTACTTCTGTTACATCAAGAGCTGCTTCAATTGCCGTATTGTATTTTTTAGCCTTAGCAAAAAACTGTAACTGCTTTACTTGTGCATTTAAGATAGAAGCTGAAGTGTTTTTAAATTGCTCATAAACACTATAGAGTGCATCAAAAGCTTCTTTTCTTACTCTTCTATCTTTACTCTCCATAAATGGAATAAAGTTTCCATGAGTAATTCGGACCTTGTCTCCATCCTCATCCGTGATTTCAGGAAATACTAAGTCAGCATTATTAAAGGTAGAATTGATACCTCCAGGCGCAGATGCCATCTCTCCTGCAGCGGCTAGTAATCTCTCTTCTGCATCCGAGAGTACGTGTTCCTTCATTCTTCGTTGTGATTCAATATGACGACGATAGAGTTCTAATCCTTTTTCTTCTTGATAGAATTCTTCCATCTTCTCCTCTGGTATGGATATAATTTCAGGGGTCTCAAAGGAAAGTGCTTCTGAAACCTCTACATAAGCAGTCATCATCGCACCATCCATTGCTTGGTAAGTAGAATTCTTAGTATCCTGATCACGTTTTCTTGAGGAATAATTTAATAAGTCATCTAATAATCTTAATAGTTCTTCCACTTGTTGATAGAACGCTAGTAGAGTCTTTGAGCTGCTACCAAGTTTTCCTTTAAACTCAAATAATTTCTCCTTATAACCTTTTAACACCTCTAAATTTTTGTACCATAGTTCATCGCTAGCGAATAAGTCTTCTATTGCCCATGTATTTTCTCTCGCTACTTCACTACGCTTTTTTAATTCTTTTGCCATGGTGGCTCCTTTCTATTTATCTAAGTTTTTTAACAGAATCACCAATGATTAATTCTGCCTTTAACACAATATGCTCCAAAGGGGTAGTCATAGGACTTTCCATTAAACAAATTAATTTTTTTGCTGCCTGTTCCCCTAGTTTTTCTGTATCCTGTTTTACGGTAGTGAGCTTCGGCTCAAGCGCTTGGGAGATGGAGATACCGTCAAATCCTGCTACCGATATGTCCTCTGGAAACTTTAGACCAGCTCGCTTAATTGCCTT
The DNA here is from genome assembly GCA_023387655.1 of Bacillota bacterium. Classification (GTDB taxonomy): domain Bacteria; phylum Bacillota; class Clostridia; order Lachnospirales; family Lachnospiraceae; genus Lachnoclostridium. The sequence goes on along the minus strand of JAEWHR010000128.1, from coordinate 20,891 downwards.
TATAACACCAAGGGCTGCGTAGTCATCAGAAGCTAAGATACAAGACGGTCTATCCGAAAGATTTAATAATTCATACGTAAGTTCCTCCGCAGATTCAGCAAGACGATATTCCCCTTCCTTCATATAGTATTCTGGTATCTGAATATCATGCTCTGCTAAAACTTGGTGAAATGCCACCAAACGATTATGGGTTACAGAACTCTTATTCCCATGAATATACGCAATTTTTTTATGTCCCATCGAAACAATATATTCTACTAGCTCTTTCATTCCACCGGAGTTATCTGACAAGATACTAATCGCTTCATTAAAGGAATGATCTATTGTAACCACTGGAAAATCACTATTCACTACATCCAAAACTTCTGGGTTGGTAAAGTCGGCACATACAATACAGATTCCATCAAAGTTACGATATTTACAGTGCTCAAGATAAGTCATCCTACGATTCCCTATGTTATTCTCAATAAAGGTAATATCATAACCACCTCGGCTCGCATTTTCTCTTAGTGCGGCTAAAATATGTGCAAAGTATTCATTCTTTAAACCATAAACAGATAGGGTATCAAATAAAACACCAATATTATACGATTTTTTAAGCTTTAGCTGTCTAGCATAAGAGTTTGGTACATAACCAAGCTCCTCTGCTGCTTTCATAACCGCCTTAGAAGTCTCTTCTCCTATTTCTCGGTATCCATTCAATACTTTACTTACCGTGGAGACCGATACCCCACATTTTAACGAAATATCTCGAATCGTAGCCATCTTCTTATTCTCCTGTACTGATATTTTAATCTGACTAGTAGCATGTAATGCCCTTTTCTTTCATTATAGAAAATCACGTTGTAATTTCCTATAAAATTACCAATACCTTTTTACTTTATCTCACTGTATCCTACCATAGATTCATTACTTTCGATAATTTCTTCCAAACCATAGCACCTACAATTCCTATCACAGTTCCCATACCAATCCCTCCAAGAATTAAGTATGGAAGCTCCAATATAATTAACCTACCTAGAACATACATAGCTACAATAATCTGACCCACATTATGAGCAACACCACCTGCAATAGAGACTCCTATCATACTAAAACCTTTTATTTTCTTTAAACAAATCATGGTGATTAGACTTAAAAACGCTCCTGCTAAACTAAACCAAAACATTGACATGTTACCAAAGGTCAAGCTTACTAAGAGTACTCTCACTACCGATAAACTTAAAGCTGCACTTGCTCCCAGTGCATACAATCCAATTAATACAACAATGTTAGCTAAACCAAGCTTAATTCCGGGGATAAGAATTGGTATCGAAATCAGATTTTCAATGTAACTTAGAATAAATGCAAGTGCAATCAACATCCCATAGAGTGCTGTTTTCCTTGTATTACTTTTGTGCATAGATTTCTTTGCCTTTCTAATTCGCTAAGAAGCAGTACTTCTGTCAATTTCATAGGTATATGCTTCTGTTTTATTCCTATACTTAAAACTCCATAGAAAAGTTATCTCTGTCATACTTCCATGTCATGAATTATATACCATTTAATTAAGTGAAACAAGGGTATATTCTTTTATTTCTATGCATAATCTAATTAATTAAGTGAAACAGGATATATTTTTTTATTTCTCTACAGAATCTAATTAATTAAGTGAAACAAGGTATATTTTTTTATTTCTCTACAGAATCTAATTAATTAAGTGAAACAAAGTATATTCTTTTATTCCAATGTATCATCCTATTAATAAATGTTTTCATCAAATGAGTTTTATCTAAAACCTATAAAGGGCGTAGCAATAATACAATATTGCTACGCCCTTTGAGTTCTCCGTTCTTTTTAAAGTAAAATATAAATGTTGGAGTTTTAATCTTTTTAGTAATGACTAACCTTTTAGCCCTCTGTCTTCATCGCTTCAATTGCACTAATTTTAGTAGCACGTCTGGCAGGAATATATCCTGCAATTACTCCTACTAAAATTGCAAATGCAGTTGCTAGGATTGGAAGCCACCATGGAATTTGGGAGAAATTCGTTCCTGTAGTATCTACATACCAACCATTTCCCGGTATAATGCTAGAGATTAACTTCCCACCATACTTATTAACAGCCCAAGAAGCCAGATAACTAAACGCAATACCTATACCACCGCCAATTAATCCTATCATACCAGCTTCAAACAGAAATAGTTTTTTAACGTCACGAACCAAGCATCCTAGTACTTTCATAACGCCAATCTCTTTTGTTCTCTCATAGATAGACATGATCATTGTATTTGCGATATTGATTGCCGAAACAAGCATCGCAATAAGCCCAATTGCAGCGAAAACATTCTTTAACATATCAGCAGTCTCAATCATTGGACCAAGTTGCTGCATTGCACTATAAGCTTGCAACCCTAATGCCTGAATTTCTTCTACTACTTTAGTTACATCACGAATATTATCTGCATTTACCCATGCTTCAGAATATGTCTCTATAGACTTCATTGCTTTTTTTCTATCCTCAACCTTTAAGGTATTTGCATACTTTGTATAGATCTCCCTAAAGTAGTCAATATCAATAAATCCGCTATAGGAATACATCGTATTTTCATCATTGGTAAAGTAAGCATAATTATCATTTAACGTAATTTTATAAGGACGTTTTTTATCGTTTTGCTGATAATCTTGGAAGGTAAAAGTCACTTTGTCTTTTGACAAGTCTATTGTCTTACTCTTGCCATATCGAGAGGACCAGTCATAGAAATCCCTAAGACAATTGGTACCCAACAAGATTTTCGTTTTATCATCCTTCGATGGATAAGTCCCATTGTCTAACATTGGCATTCCAAACTCTTTTAGTACAGAGAAATCCACTACCATCAAATTAAGCCAAGACTGATATTTCCCGCTCATTGGTGATACATATTTATTGATAATTGGTGACACGAATTTTACATTCTTAATCTGTCTTATTTGATTAATCATATCATCGTCCAGTTGAACTCTCTTTTGTTGGCCACCATCTGATGAGGAAGAAATATAGTAACCACCATTGCCACCTGTAGGATATACATTGATCAAAGAGAGACTCCCATTTGTCATGACTGCTTGTTCATATACACTATCAATACCGATACCAATCGATACCATGACCACGATTGATATTGTACCAATTACCATACCAACTACAGTTAATGCAGTTCTTGCTTTTCTACGAAATAGGTTCCGTAAACCCATTTTTAACAAATCACTAATCTTCATACAGATCAAATCCTTTTTTGATTCTCTTCTTCGCCAACAAGATACCGATCACTATACTAAGTACTAAGGAAACTGATGTAATTCCAATAACAAAAGGCCAACTTGACATTACAGTTCCTTTTGCACTATTAACAGGAACTTCACCTATCATATCTCCGCCCATAGAACCATCAAAGGAACCATCGATTGAAATATCACTTACTGTTTGTTGCAAATATTCTATATTAACCATGTTTTCTCATCCCCTTCTTAGAAATTACTGTCTTGTTTATGAAGTTTTCTTTTATGAACCTTAATCACTATAAAACGAACAACTGGAATGAATATCACCAAAATTGCAAGCTGGATTACAACAAATATCCATGGAGCTATAATATCCTTCGGTGCATCCGCAGCTGGATTCTCATTAAAACTTGGAACTTCATCTATTGGTGGTATTTCAGGCGTATAACTACTATTTACAAAAATATCTTTAAATTCATAAGGATGAGAAACTTCTTCTCCTGTGCTATCTTCAAATAAAATGTGTAAGGTACCGGAAGCTACCCCTTCTACCTGAGGCATAACCGGTAATTCTACATATTCAGGACTACCAGGTGATATTGTACCGAGATAGAATGTTGTTCCACCATTATCTAGAGTAAAATCACCTTCCAATGAAAATCTTACGTTATTTAATGGAGACTTACCCATGTTAATAAATTCAAATGTCATGGAACTTGTAATACCAACCGTTGGCATCTCGCCATACATACCTACAGCAAAATTCTGAATAGAAGGTCTTAGATTCTCTACAGCCTGGAGTTTTAACTTATCTGTAGCCTTAACACCGCCTGATTCTTGATCTAATTTATTCATTCCATCTTACTCGTATTCGAAGGTGAGCTCAAGTTCATAAGCACCTGTTGTAACATCTGATTTTACTTTCATGTTCATTGTTTGCTCATACTCGGTACCAGGATCTATACTTGGGATATAAAAGCTATTGCTTCCCTGAGTTGCTGAGAATACATTGTCTGTTTGAGTTACAGTAACTTTAATGTTTTTTGCAGCCTTTGACATATGGGTATTTTTAATATTAAATGTAAAATTGAAGGTAGATCCTGCTTTTAATTCTTCCTGATCTACAGTATATCCACTAATAATAAGCTTTGGCTTACTATTGGAATCATTAATAACATTTAAGATATAAATTGGTGATTTCATGGATTGTTTTGATCCACTTCCATCTACATAGTCGCATCCAATTGTCAAAGTATTTAAACCTTCCACAATGTTAGCTCCTACTTTAAAATCAAGAGTTACAGTTCTTGTTTCTCCTGCCTTTAATGAACCAATATTTCTAACCGCTTGTGAATCAAGTGGTTCAAATCCTGCGCTACTTAGTTCTTGACCAGATAAGGTAACATCTGTAATAGTAGCACTTCCTTTATTCTGTACATTGAAAGTTACAGAAAGTTTTTGTCCTACCACTGGAGAAGATGGGCTCTGAACTGCTCCACTAATAACTACTTCGCCAGTCTGTTCTGGAGTCTCTGGTTTTACTACTGTAAGATATGCCTTAGCAACTGCAGAGCGACTTTCGCCTTCACTGTCTGTATAGGTTACTTGAACTGAGATTTCTTGTAATCCTGCTGTTGCAGAATCCGTCACTAATAATGGTAATGTAAAGGTGTCACTTTCACTTGCAGTAATATCGCTTAATTTAATACCATCTGTTTCATAGTCTGGGATAATACCATTTGTTACACCTACTCCTCCAGCAATTGATACAACTATATTCGTAGCATCTTTCTTTCCGATATTTTCTACTGTTCCTTTTAACTGATAGGAAGATCCCGCTAACACTTTATCATTTACTGAACTACTTTCAATTGTAAGCTTTGCATCTTCCGAGGTTTCTGTACTGATTTTTTTAAGAGTTATGTAGATACTCTTCGTTACAGAATCCGATTTCTTTTCAATATCCTTATACGTAAAAGTAGCAGATATTGTTTGAAAACCTTCTTTTGCTGTAGGCAATACTTTAACTGGGATCTTTATGGTCTTACTTTCTCCACCTTTTAAATCCCCAACCTTGATACTCTCAATCGTATAACCTGGGATCATTCCACTATCTTTATAGTCCAATGACACATAAGTATTATACGCAGCAATTTCACCTTCGTTTTTTACTACAAAGGATAAATCAAAGCTATTTCCTATCGCTGCAGCATCCTCATTATAAGAAATTTTATCAATCGTAATTTGAATTGGTGCTTTTTCCTTCGTAACTCTAACGGTTAAAGGTAAGGAAGTTTTCACGGTTGGATATTGACCATTAATCTCATCAAATTCAATGCTAATATATTCTAAATTAAGATTTAGATCATATAAACCAATGCCTGCACTATCTCTCATGATAATATCAAATTCTAAGAATGCACCATCCATGGTACTAATTCCTTGAACTTCACCAGATACGTTTTGATTTGTAATCGTTACATCACCAACAGTAAATGGCGCATCATCTGCTGGTTTTCCAACAATTTGAGGTTTTTGTATGTAGGTACTTGTGGCTACAACTGGAATCTTAACATGTGTTACTTCTCCAGGATTTGCATCGATTACTTTTTTCTTACTATCACTTAGTTTAATGTAAACCTTATCTGAATCCGCCTTTGCGATGACTACATTCCCGAACCCCGCAAAAATCATGGAGAATATCAGAAATAGTGCCATTAACTTCTTTACTTTCATTTCTCATCCCTCTTCTTTCCTATTTCTTTTTAAATCTAAACATCAAGCAATAAGGTTATTTTTTCTGCATTACTGCACTCGTTGTTTGTGGAAAATCTAATCATCAAGCAATAAAATCTTTTTCCTGTATTACTGCACTCGTTGTTTGTATAAAATTTGTTTTTGTCACAAGAACAAAACTATCTACCCACTAATTTTTTCTATATTATAATTTCTAAATTTTATTTAGCTCATTGATTAAAGCAATTTATTGTTGAGCAATAACCAGATTAATTATTCTCTTCCAATGCATCGACTAAATTATTCTCTACTAATTCACCAACTAAATTCTTCTCTTCTGATGCGTCAACTAAATTCTTCTCTTCTAATGCGCCAACTACACTATTATCTTCTGTTGTAGCACTAACAAGTTGCTGTGTTTCCTCAATTTTAGCAGTTTTTCCAAGATTAATTTCCTCATCTGAGAAAAATTGCAAATTATACTCATTAGAATCATTCGCTTCCCCAGGTTTTGTTATGTCACGAAGAACCTCTACCTGCTGAATCTTTCCGTCCAAAATATGTATGATTTTGTCCGCAAACCCCGCGAGACGTTTATCATGCGTAACCATAACGATAGTTTGTTGATTATCTCTTGCAATCTGTTTAATTAAGTCCATAACCTCCATCGTGGTTTTCGTATCCAGATTTCCCGTAGGCTCATCGGCAAAAACAATTTCCGGTTTTGCCACAAATGCTCTTGCAATACCAACTCTCTGTTGCTGACCACCACTCATTTGCTTTGGTTTATGCCTTAATCTTGAACCCAGACCAACCTTAGTAAGCATATCCTTTGCTGCTTTTTTTCGTTTCCTAAGCGGTACTTTTTTAAATACCAAAGGGAATTCAACATTCTCTAATGCGGTCATAGAATTTAAGAGATTATAAGACTGAAATACAAACCCAAGGAAGTTTTGACGGAATCTAGCAAGATTATTTTCGTTCATCTTATGAATATTCCTGCCTTTTATAATAATTTGACCGCTTGTAACTTTTTCGATTCCAGCCATCAGATTTAATAGTGTTGATTTTCCTGAACCGGAAGTACCAAGCAGACAACAAAATTCCCCTTTTAGAATATCAAAACTTACATCATCCACTGCACAGATACGTTCTGAACCCATACGATAAATCTTCTTTACATGCTTTACTTCAATAATCTTCTCAGGTTCCATAATTTGCTCCTGTTTTTTTATTACACTTTTATCTCCCATTCTCCCACCTTCTTTCTTTCTGTTTTCGTTATTATACTTGTACGGAGCACACACAATATCACAATAATAGTAACGGATAAATCTTACTAACATTCCATCAGAAATCTTACATTTTTCTTAAATCCTAACAATTAAGTATTACTTTTCATGTTAAGATTTGAAAATAGTAACAATTCTATATTTATATTTTATAAAAAACACTTCGCGAACTTTATCTTATCATGAATAACCGGATGATGATTTAGCACTCTAATCACCATCCGGAAGTTTTTTATTGTTGAGCATGCTTTAAAAATTCAACAATGCAATCTACACAATTATCAATACCGATATAACTACTCTTTAATGATAAATGATAATTTTCAGCTCTACCCCATTTTTCAGAAGCATGATAGTTGTAATAATTTGCTCTACGTTTATCAATCTTTAAAATGTTTTCTTGGGCTCTGTTAGGCGATAAGTTATCTACCTCAATTGCCCGCTTGATACGAAACGGTAACTCTGCCCACACAAAAACATTCACCACATTTTTCATATCCTTTAAAATATAGTCAGCACAACGTCCTACAATGACACAAGGTCCTTCTGCAGCAACCTTTCTTATAACATCAGATTGAGCAAGGTAGATTCGATCGTCTAGGGATAAGTGAGAAAAACCTAACTCTTGATTTCCATAGGTATTCATTCCCATTGCAATGGAATATAACAAACTGTTGGTTGCTTTACTCTCTGCGTTTTCAAATGCGGCTTCAGCGAATCCACTTTCCTTGGCTGCTCTAGTAATAATCTCGTTGTCGTAGAACGGTATTGAAAGCTTTTCGGCCAGCTTAGCTCCTATTTCTCTTCCACCGCTGCCGTATTGTCTGCTAATAGTTATTACCTTATTCATACTATCACTCCATTCTGTTAAATTACGAGTCCAGTGTAGTGTTTCAACTTGACTATTTTGTCACTATCATTATAACATAAATAAGTCATAATTTATACCTGTTTTTATAAACATTTCCAGTATTTTAAGAAAAATCTTTTTATAGCATTTTTTTCATTAAATATTCTGAATCTAGTATCTCGGTAATATAACAGTACGAAGGAGATGTCTTTTTCGGATAACTCGGATTTTGAAAATCTCGCACGTAACGCAAGCGCTACGACACGCTGATATCCTTTTGGAAGCAGTGGACATATTTTTTCTAACTCAATAGCAAAATCCTGATAAGATGTTGCATTTCGTTTCTCATAACCAAGATACTCAAGTATTTCTTCGATTTCCTGATAACATGCTAGAATTCGCATTTGGAATGTCCCTTTTTTAAGTCTTGCTGCTCTTTGATACCATATCAAACGATACCTAACATAAAATACAATTACAAAAATTAAAAGTATTATCACAACCCATAAAACAAAGGACACATACCATGGCATTTCTTCTCTTACTGTCTCCATTGGCTCTCCAGTCCCGTTTTGCTTTGGTGGAACTCCAATTGATATGGTCGGTTTTGGAGCAATTGTTGCAGTAGGTTTTATTGTGCTTGTAGGTGTATTTGTTGGTGCTTTTGTCGGTGCTATAGTAGCGGTAGGTTTAAGATTTTCTTCATTGATCTCAGGTAAAATTTCAGATATACCTGAGTTACTATAGCCTTTGGTAACTTCGATAGGTAACCATCCTATCTCATCAAAGTATACTTCAATCCAAGCGTGTGCATTCGTATCCTTAATCTCAACAGTCTTATACCCATCTATCTCTGAATATGTTTCTAAATATACTCCATTATTAACATCTTCTCCTGTTACAATATAACCTTCTACGTATCGAGCAGGAACTCCATTGTTTCGAAGCATAAGCACAGCAGATGATGCATAATGAGCACAATATCCTTTTTGATTATCAAATAAAAAATACTCAACATAATCCTTACCCTTTGGTACCAAACCAGGAGATAAGGAATATTCCGTATAACGATTCAAATAAGAAATAACGTTACTTACCATTTCTAATTTTCTTACGTTGCCTGTTGCACTAGACTCAAAAACCAATCCCTTAAGGCGTGATAATCCCTCACTAGGAAGTTTTGTATATACATTGTTTACAAATTCACGGTATTCTTTTTCATAGGACCAAAAGGATTGCTCCCTATTCTCAGAATATATCTTTCGTTCCTCGTCCTTATAACATAAATGTATGGCAATGCTATTCAGATCATAGAAACCAGATAGATAAAAGATATTTGATACTTGATACATATCCTGTGGCTTTGTCGGGCGAAAATATTGATCGCCTACCATAGCTACTTCGCCAAGTAAGGAATGCTGAACGAAATACGGCGTATACATAAACTTATCATTCGCATTGACATGTTCAATGGTCATACTTTGCAAAACAGCCTCAAGATTAAATATCGGATTGATAAGGCGTTGTCCGTTTACATTAATTTTTGCATTTAAAACCTGTTCAAGGTATTGTGCCGCTAAATCATCTCCATTATAGTACCCTTGATATTTTTCTTGTAATTTATTATATCGCTCCTGCTCTTTTTTCGATAAATCTCTCCAATGGTCTTCCTCATACGAAACTCCAGCGTAACCCTTTAAATAACTCCATTTAAAATCATGACTAAGAGTAAGTATCAGTGCCGTTTCCTTGGTAAATTCTACTTTAGCAACCTGATTGATCTTACCACTATTGAGACCTCCAGAGACTTTATCTTTATTTAAAGAGGTAATTTCACCGAATTTATTTCGCAGCATCTCTACGGTATCTTGATAAGAAAAATCATTCAAAAAATTTTGTATCCTATATTTTTGCTCTTTAAAATTTATATTTTTAGTATAACTATTCGGAGTTAATATACTATATCCAAGAATCATTGAAAGTAGAGCTATCATACAAATAGTGAGAGCAGATTTCATACGTACAACTTGCTTTTTCCTTTCAAACCCAACTCTGGCTTGCTTGTTCTTTCGATTAAATTTATGCATAGAGACTGGAATATAGTCCATCGATTCCACTGCATAGATTACTAATAAAGTAAGCAGGAAGGGTTTCCAAGGTGGTACAATTCCAAGAAGCAATATTGCTCCATATACTACAATGACTAGCAAAAGATATGGAAAACGAGTACAGCGTTTCCATACAATAAGTGATAGCAACAGCGAGAAAAGAGCAAAAACCACCAAGAAAAATGATGTAATACTGAGAGCTTCATCCCCTTTTGCTACATAAAGATATAGCTGTAACCCAAAATACTGATTTATCTGTCTTAGAATTGCATTCTCAATATAAAAGAATCCATTCACAATAATATCAATCTGTTTCCATATCACATAAGCAGCAATAGCAAAACTCGCTGGCCACGCGAAGCGAGTTATCTTACCACCTTCACACAATGCCATCAGTAAGAACGTTAGTAGCAGACCACAAAAGTTAAATAACATATGATTTATTGGTAAAGAAAAAGCCAAAGCAAAGCAATATAGAACAGAAGCAGATCCGGTAAATACAATCAGGTATTCTAACATCCAGTTCCACCAAAGTTTTTTTCCAGAACGATTTGAGGAAACACGAATGCTTTCATTGATGTGGATACTTGTTGATGTTTTTTTCTTAGTAAGCAACTATTTTCCCCTCCATTCTCCTGGTAGCATTCTAAGTTCCATATAAAGATTCTCGGCAGAGAGATAAGACGCTGTCATACCTTGCTCAAGCGCCATGGATTCTGTAGGTTTGTTTTGCATATAAATAAAGTGAGTGAAGGCATTTTTTCTACTCCTAATCATAGCATCGGTAGCATCCTTTGTTTCCATGCCAGACAAATAAAATATATTTGTATACTGTTCTTTACTATACTGAGCCTCATGATAAATTGCTAAACTTTTCTCTTGAGGAAGACGACTACTGGAGAAGAGAACAGCTAAGACCTCATAGAGGTCTTCTTCATTTTCAATACGAAGTCGCCTACAAATATCTTTCACCGCATCATGCCATACGAGAAAATGAATTTGCTTTTGTGTGATCATGGAAAACGACAGTGATACCATCGTCTCCATCATTCTATCAAGGTATTCCATCGGCAGACTGGAGGGAACCCCGTCTTTTATCTCATAATGAGTATCAAAAAATATAGCAACAGAACAATTGATTGGTAAACCATACTGCTTCACCATCAATTTATCTTCTTTTAAACTTAGTTTCCAATGAATACGGTTCATTTTATCACCATATTCATAATCTTTTATTCCAAATATTTCTGATACATCATCTCCACTTTGCGTCGCTGAAAACAATTCGCTCTCTATTAACACACTTGGATTTTCCAATACGATAGGCTCTTCTATGATATGGATATTAGGGAGCACCGTAACGGATAATTCCTCTCGGACTTTCTTTCTAACACACCAAAGCCCCAAAAAATCATATAACTTAACATTCTTTAAGGAAAACTGTAAAATTCCACAATAATCTGATGTCATGGTAAATGTATGCTTTTGTTCACAGGTAGAATCGACAACCGCAATCATCTTCTCCTCTTGCTTAACTCCTTCTAATTGATTTTGATATATCAAATTCATTCGAATTAGGGATAACGGGAAGAAAGATCGATTTGTTATCTGTACCACTATTTGATATGGAGTTCCTTTTTGTACGATGGAATTATCACAAGTTAAAGAAATATCCACAAACTTGCGTAAGTAGAGCATTATTATCCACAGTAAAATAGGAATGATAGACACTGTGAGGAAAACTAACATCATGATATATTCATCATAAAGAATGGATAACAACCCTAATAATAACATAACAAGGAGATATCCTATTTTTGTACGAAGCATTCTTCTCCTCCATTAACGTTTCACAACTAACCTTGGAGCAGACACTGTGTTTAAGATCTGATCAATTAACGCCTCCATTGTTACATTGCTTACTCTAGCTTTTGGTTTCAGTAACATTCGATGCATCGTTACGTCACGGAAAATAGCAATTACATCATCAGGGATAACATAAGTTCTGCCACTTAAAAAAGCATAGGCTTTTGCCATTGAGGTTAACGCTAAGGTTCCTCTAGGGCTCACACCAAGGGCAATCAAATCATGTTCTCTCGTCTTCAGCACTAGTTTCGCTATATATTCATATACGGCATCATGAACAAAAATCTGCTCTACCACGCGTTGAATGGATATTAAATCCCCTGCATCAATGACACAGTCCACTAAATTAAGTGGATCATTGACATTTCTACCCTTTAAGATTTCAACTTCACTTCGAATATCTGGATAGCCCATAGATAAACGTACCATGAAACGATCCATTTGCGATTCTGGCAACATCTGCGTACCAACCGATCCTATTGGATTTTGAGTAGCTATTACAACAAAAGGTTTTGCGATATCTCGGGTAATACTATCCACTGTAACTCTGCCCTCTTCCATAACCTCAAGTAAAGCAGACTGAGTCTTTGATGAGGTTCGATTGATTTCATCCGCTAAAAATAAATTACAAAATACACTTCCCTCTTTAAAATGAGGCTCTAAGCTATTTTTTTCATAAATATGAAATCCAAGAACATCCGAAGGTAGAACATCCGGCGTAAACTGCATACGATGATATTTTAAATCCATAGCCTTAGAAAATGCCAAAGCAAGTGTCGTTTTTCCAACTCCAGGGATGTCCTCTATTAAGATATGCCCTTTTGCCAAAATAGCTGTTAATACCTTTCGAATAATTTCATCTTTCCCTATAACTACCTTACGTATTTCATCTATTATTTGATGCGATTTATTCACATACTGTTCCATTTGAACCTCCTAAATTTTCGTTTCCTAAGTTTTACAAAACGCATAAAACAAATTTACCATATTATACCCATTTTATCAAATAAATCTTAATGATTTATGTTTTATAAAATTAAGCTTAGGAAAATAATAGTCGAAAAGGTGAGGTCTCTATTAACACATGAATAATAAAATCAAGTATTACAGACACTTGGATTTATAGAAACCTATAACAATACGTTTTGTTAGGATGTTTTATTAAGGACGTTTTATTATAGACGTTTTATTATAGACGTTTTAAAGGACGTTTAATTATGGACATTTTCATGAAATTCACGGAGGTAAAAATGATAGAAAAACTTTATACAAACGGTACAATTATCACAATGGAGGACCGTCTTTATGCGAAAGCCATTCTTGTAAATGATGGCTCTATCAAGAAAGTTTACTATGAAGAGGACACTCTCCCAAGTAAGGAAGAAGGTATTGAAGTAATCGATTTACAGGGAAATACAATGCTCCCTTCCTTTATTGATTCCCATAGCCATTTTTCAGGATATGCAAATTCTATGCTACAGGTAAATTTAACTGAAGCAGTTTCCTTTAATGACATAGCTCATTCGATTACTGAATTTATAAATCGAAATCATGTGTCTCCTGGTAAATGGGTAGTGTGTAACGGTTATGATCATAATAATTTAAAAGAGAAAATTCATCCAACGCTTTCCTTGTTAGATGAAGCTGCTCCAAAAAATCCAATCCTATTACAGCACCAATCCAGCCACATGGGCGTGCTAAATTCCCTTGGCCTTAAGGAATTAAATATAACACCCAATACCAAAGCACCAGAAGGTGGTGTAATTGGCGTAGAAGATGGTAAGCTTACTGGCTATCTTGAGGAAAACGCCTTCGTAGACTATTTAAAGAAAGTACCTTTTGCTTCTAAGGAGGACCTCATTCAAGCTTTAAAAGAAGGACAAAATCGTTATGCTTCCTATGGAATCACAACAGCACAAGAAGGCTTTGTTGTAGAAGAACTTGCTGGTATTTTAGAATATCTTATGGAAAGTAAAACCTTATCCATTGACTTAATTGGGTACTTAGATATAAAACACCGCGAGCCACTGTTGAAACGATTACAGAACTGTATAAAAAAATATAATAACCATATAAAAATCGGTGGATATAAAACATTTCTTGATGGCTCTGCTCAAGGACGAACAGCCTGGATGCTTACCCCATATAAGGGCACACCAGATTATCAAGGCTATCCGATCTTAAAGGATGAAGAACTGGAACAATTAATTGAGATTGCACTGAAAGATAATATGCAATTACTTATCCATTGTAATGGTGATGCAGCAACGAATCAATACATTACTCAATACGATAATGCAACTAAAAAAGTAAAAAAATTAAATACTATAAATGATATTCGACCTGTTATGATTCATGCACAACTCCTTAGGCGGGATCAACTAGATGCAGTGAAGCGTCTTTCTATGATTCCATCTTTCTTTGTAGCCCATGTTTATTACTGGGGTGATACTCACATCGAAAATTTTGGATATGAACGAGCCAGTCAAATAAGTCTCGCAAATTCTGCATTACAGAAAGGTATTTTATTCACTTTTCATCAGGATGCTCCTGTCATTGAACCGAATATGTTAGAAACAATTTGGTGTGCTGTCAATCGAATAACAAAAAAAGGAGTTCTCCTAGGTGAAGACCAGCGAATCTCTCCCCTCGAAGCTCTAAAAGCAATTACAATTCATGGTGCCTATCAGTATTTTGAAGAAGATATCAAAGGAAGTGTAAAAGAAGGTAAATATGCAGACCTAGTTATCTTATCCCAGAATCCTTTGACTGTACCCCCAGAGAAGATAAAAGAAATTCAAGTATTAGAAACAATAAAGGAAGGGAAAACAATCTATCAAAGATAAAAAATAAATTGATGAAAAAAGCTCTTAGAGAATAGATAATCGCAATATCATAGCGAATCTATACCTTAAGAGCTCTTTTTCTTTATAAATCTTTTAAACATAACTCAAAGCATACACCATTTCTTGAAGGGATATCATATTCCTCTGTTACCGTGAGAGCCTTTGATAGAAACTCAACTGATTTTTTTACTGCTTCTTTAAAAGTAGAACCACGCACCATACTTCCTGCTAACACAGACATAAAGACATCGCCAGTACCACAACGCTCTTTTCCAATACGAGGTGTCATGATTAACTCCACGCTTTTACCATCCGAAACTAGATTCCCAATATTATCACCATAGTCAAGACCAGTGATTACAAGATACCTTGGTCCAAGCTCATGTAATCTTTGTAGCATCCTAACTAACTCTTCTTTCGCTGGCGTTTCTTTCGGATATGGTAGTTCTAACAACCTACAACACTCGGTAAGATTTGGGGTTGCTACATCCGCATATGATAATAGCCTCTGATATCCAACACATACCTCTTCCGTTGAAACTGAATACAATTTCCCATGGTCCCCCATAATAGGGTCTACAAAGATCAATGTCTTCTTTCCAGCATTTCGTAAACTCTGGAAAAATCCTTCCGTCGCTTTTAATTGATCGATATTGTTATGAAAACCACTACTTGCGCCATCAAAATCAATATCCAAGGTATTAAAATGTAGAAATGTTTCTGCCTGAAACGTAGCCATATCCCTTGATACTACACCTTTAAATGCACCATTGGCAGATAGCACGACGGTTGGAATCGGGCAACATTCAATCCCCATTGCTGATATAATTGGTACAGAAACAGCAAGTGCACAACGGCCATAACATGCTAAATCATTGATAACTGCCATCCGCTTTTGCCTTTTCTTTATACTTTCTTGTCCTAAGTTTTCTGTCATAAATATTCCTCACGAATTTCTCTGTTGGATTTTCTTAATTTCTGTCCTAATATTATACCACTTTTTAAATTACTGCAATAAGGTGGTTTCCCTGTCTAAATCGTTATTTTACTTAAATCTTTCTTGCTGTGAATCCAACCCATTGAGGGAGTGCTGCCCACGGATTAAGCTTCCAGTCTGCCATTTTATAATTATCCGCTTCTGCTTCAGCAGGTGTATCATACCACCAACAATCATGAACATCCTCTTCTGAATGAAATTCTACCATCTGTTGAATAGAGAAATCAGCACCTATCATAGCATTTACTAAATCCTGCATGCGCCAATGATAATTTGGTATTTCACCCAAAGGGCCTATTTCCTCATAAGGTTTTGCAGACTTAATTTTATAAAGATCATTCTCATCTTCTGTAAATGGCCGATTAAAAGGGTGTAGTTCAAACATTATGTATTTTCCGTCTTTTTTTAATTTACGATGGAAGTTTTGATACATTCTTGTTAAATCTGAAATCCAGACATGCACTCCGTTTGATGTATAAACAAGGTCATACTTATTATCTTCAATATTTGATAATTCCATACTATCACTACAGATGAATTCAATATCCCAACCATGTCTATCCGCTATTTTTTTAGCGTTTTTTAATTGGTTTTCTGCAAGGTCAGTGGATGTTACTTTTGCGCCTAGAAGATGAAATGCAAATACAGCGACGTTGTTTCCACTCGATGGAACTAATATCCGTTTTCCTTTCAAATCTAGAAGCAAATCTTTTAACATGTCACGAACAGGAGTAGGGAATACCCACATAGGATCATGTATTGTTTTATTAATAATAGTTTCAGATGCATTTTCTTTAAACCATTTGTCCGAGCCGGCGTTCCAATCGTCTTTTATTAAGGTGTTCATTCCACCCTCCTACTATATCCTATATATTCCTATCTTTATTTATCCAGATAATTTAACTATCATTATACTATCAAACCCATCATCTATCAACAAATACAACAAGCTTTCTATTTTTTTGTTTAGCTTTTTTTGCATTTAGTTCTTAAAAATCTCCTTCATGAGACTCTATCTTGAATCTATCAATTATTGACGCTACTTCGTCCATACAAACTGCAAACTTTCTAAGCTTCTCCGAAATTTTTTGCCGTCTATCTCTATTCTGTAAGACTTCCAGCGTCACATTAAATCCACCGCCCAAAGCTTCTAAATCCGTACCGTTATCATTGTTCCAATATCTCCCCATTTGCTCGTATAGTGTAATCATATCCTTAATAAAGATTAAATCTGGATTGAGAGACAACGCCTTCTCAAAAAAATTAAAGCTAACACTACTGTTAGTGGCAAGACAACATACATAAGCCGTATGCATCCCCCAGTTGTCAAACTCTTCCGGCTTAATCTGCACAAAAAAGCCCTCATCTATGCTTTTAGCCCATGCTGAAAATGCTTTTGCACCAAAGCAGTAGTTTTCATTTTCAAAAGTGAGCAATTGTGGCAAAGATAAAATCCTATCGCGATAAATTGCTGCCAAGTCCTTTTCTTCCTGTTTTTCACCAATAAACAGCCAGCCATGGCAATACTCCCCTTCTTCCTTATATCCTTTTGGTAGTAAATCCTCCACAGAGATATGATCGGGTTCTATTCCGTCACCACCCATATAGAGCAAGGTTTTTCCATAATCCGCATAACCAACGAGTACACCCCAGCTAGGACGGTTGTGCGGATTGCTGCCATAATCATTTAGAATCACAGGTAGACCCTTGTCAATATACGCCATTAGCATCTGCACATACATCTCCCGGTTACTCAAAATTTGCTTCAAAGGAACGAAAGTACTAGCATAACCACACCTTTCAAAAATCGTCTCAATAAAATGATGATTCTCTTTTTCACTGAGACAGTAATCGACTACACCATTCCCTCTGAAATGATTTTTTGAGTAAACCTGTGTAAAATTCTCGCCTGTCAGACCAGCAAAAAAACTGTAGTCAAACTCACTTTGACCTAAACATTCCAGTAAATAAGCTGCACAACCGTTAAACCAATAGTTTTCACCATATTCAGGGTGGACGATTTGTCTTAAATTCGGCAGAATATTATTGCTTTGCTTTACATTCATACTTAATCCCCCTTGCTTTATATTTATTTTCGGTGTAGTTTTAAGCTGTGAAATTCTAATAGAACGAAATACCTTTTTTCCCTGTCCGTTTGTTCCGATAATTATCGACTGAGGTGTTTGCAAATGTAAGTCCATATCCATATATGGAAAGTTTATACCACAAAAGCGAACCTCGCCATTTAGAATGACCGCAAAATGCTTTTGACCAATTAACCATGTCATCTTGTTATATTGATCGTAGGGAATTTCTCCAATATGGGGGTAGAATAATTCATTCCCTAACACAGGTTGCTGGAAGGCGATAGCGTGCTTTTTCAATGCTTTTTCAGCATAGTTTTCAGCATTCATCGTGTAGGTGCAGCCACCGTGAGAAAACCATAAGCTTCCTTCGGTAGTTCCCCAAAGGAATTCTTCGCTTTTCTTTTCTGATAAAAATTCAATATCAATGCGAAAAGGTAATCTTACAGCTACATTCGTATCAAGCATTCTTTCAGAAATCCATGCAATAAACTCTGCCTCACCGTTCTTCAAAACCTGATAATGCGGATCGTAAATTGGTGTGATTTTATGTAAGTCCACGTTATATTCACTTAAAACAGGGTTAGACTTTTGGATTTCTTCAAAAGTTATATCGTGGATTTGTTCAAAATTAACATAATCTAAAAAGTCTGGTTTGCGCCCCTTTACAGGCAGATAAATATTCACCCGCTCGCGCTTGTTATCTGTTGAAAATACCGACTCAATAAGCATATCTTGGCGTAAATCTCCATTGTGTTGAAAATCCACTTCATAGTTTGAATTATCATCAAATGCCTGCAACATTCTATACTGCAGGGCTCCTAAATCTTCATCTGTAAAAGCAGAAGATACTGCAAACAGGCCCCCGGAAAATTCTCTGCATACAAACGGACAATCCAGAATAGGCCCAACTAACTTTTGCATAAAGACAATGTCATCTTTATGTTGATATTCAAACAAGTTTCGGCTTCCTGGTTTACCAAAAGGAATTTGATTTGTAGAAAGCCAGTCCCAAAAAGCCTCAATGTCTGAATTTTCGTCGTCTATTCGTATAGAAGTTACTGCAAACATAGAAGGTAATACCACAATATCCATATCGAGAGGTTTCGCTAACTTATCAGAAAGCGTACTCAGCTTTTCCATGGATAAATCCGGTTTTCTGGCGGATAACAACTCGGCTTCCACCTTCTCATATAGAAGGGGCAAAGCAGAAATTTGCGTGATTCCGTGTGCGGTCATGGCATTTAAAAAGTCGTTAATATATGTTTTAAGCTGAAAAAGGGTATTCATTTCATCGTCAATTTCCTCAATGCGTTTGACAAAGCTATGTACCAGAATTTCCATCTCCTGACTTTCATAAATCCTTAGAATATCCTTGATTGGAATCTGCATTTTCCGTAGCACTAGTATCTGCTTTAACCTGCTGATATTTTCACTATCATAAAAGCGGTACTTTTCAAAAGACGGACGCTCACTTTGCAGCAAACCTACCTGCTCATAATATCTCAGTGTCCTCGAGGATATACCGAATTTTTCAGTCACTTCGGTGATTTTCATTAAGCCCATAACCCTTGTCCTCCATTTTTTTCTTAATTATATCACTTGACCTAACGTTAAAGTCAATGATTTTGAAAAACATCCACACATATACTATTGAAAATTTTGTTATCTTCCGATATCCTAATATCATAATGTGAACATGATAGGTATCTTAATACTAAATTTCTTTTCTCTTTTCTCGAGGGAAGAAAGCGTTGCTTATCTTGTTTTAATATTTTTCCTGTAGTTACAGGTAGAAGGAGGCTCTATGAAACGATATCTTAATATCTCCATTATCTATGCTATTTTAGCAATGGTTGGTGGCGTATTCTATCGGGAGTTTACGAAATTCAATGACTTTGAAGGTGTAACTGTACTTTCTAAAATACACACCCACTTATTTGTACTTGGAATGATTATCTTTCTATTCGTGGAATTATTCCGCAGACAATCTGATTTTACTACCAAAAAGATGTTTCAGATATTCATGATTGTTTACAACGCAGGGGTTGCCCTGACTGTTATTATGATGCTTGTACGCGGTATCCTTCAAGTACTTGGTACTTCTTTATCCACTAGTGCTGATGCTGCAATTTCTGGCATCTCAGGACTTGGACATATCGCAACTGGTGTAGGTCTGATTCTATTCTTATTATGCATTAGAAGCGCAAGTATAGAACAAAGAAAATCTAATTAGTTTATTCTAAAAGACAGTCCCCTCTTGCTACTAAAGAAGAGGGGCGTAGTTCTATATTAGCTATGCTAATAAGAAAAGTGCAGTCGATTTACCGTCTATTTTCAAATACTAAAAAGAGTTAAGTTCAGTCATTAATTAATACAACCGAACTTAACTCTTTATCTTCTTGATAATGCTACTGTCTTAACTCTTTATCTTCTTGATAATGCTACCGTCTTAACTCTTTTACAACTCAGCACCACAGTATCTACAGTATCCTGTAAATACACCAACTAATTATTTTAGTATTCTCTCACAGTATTCCATGATATCTCCTTGAATTCCTATCCATGTTGCATTCATATAATGCGCATCATAGAATCGCTGAAAGATCTCCAATCCCCCAACAATAGCCTGTCCCATTGCAAAACTTTGTTTTCCTTGTAAAGCACATGCAATCATATTATCAACTGCTTCACCATATTCATATGTATTATATATAACAAATTTTCTACTAATAGTATCAACATGTATGACCTCTATTTTCATAGGTAAAACTCTAAAATCATTTCCATATGGAATTTCCATTAACTCATAATCTAAATTAATGACTTCTTCCTTCTTTATTGCATAATCTCCTAATTTCATGTCATT
>JAEWHR010000092.1 GCA_023387655.1 Bacillota bacterium | reverse complement strand
AAAGATATATTGGTTACATAATTAATTATTTGTTTCTTCATAAATATCCTTATCTAGGATTCGTAAGAAATATAATACCTTAGCTGCCTTTTCTCTTGTTACCACCTGTTTGGGTCTAAGGTAAACTCCATTTTTCATAACACCTCTTTGGATTCCCTCCTCCGAGCGAAGGAGTCCCAGTTCATAAACCGATCGGAATTTTTCGAAATAAGTGGCATCGATCTCATTACGATCACGAATTACTTGAAATGGTACCAACGGATAGTACTGTGCACTTTCTCCTACAAGATTTGGATCATAATTAGGATCCTCTGGAGATAAAGCAGTGCCGTTATAATCGGTCATATATTTTGGCTTATGAAAGCTTCCATCCTCTTCTTTCCCAAACTTAATAAGATAGGCATCATAAAGAATTGCAGCTAATATTTCCCTTGTTAAGGTTAATCCATTATAGCACTCACCGAATCCTTCTGGTAATCCCCAAAGATTCTTTATACTCTTTAGAAAATCATTGATTTTCATCTCCTCTTTCGGGCTAAAGTAGGCATCATGAGTATGCTCCATTACGTGGTGCTTTAGTAAACACTCTATTTGCTCCCTATAATAAGCATTCTCTCCTGTTAATACATCAAGGGATAGCTCAGGTAATACCGAAAACCAATTTCTAGTTTCTATTGCATTCTTAACTTCATTTTTTAGTGCCTCTTTGATAGGAAGACCTAGCTTATGGATCTGTGTCACAATTATTCTCGCCCATTGTTTGGATAACGTCTCTTTAAAATGTGTTCCATCAATCGCGCCACTTGGATTACCATTTGCATAACTTCCAGAGTTCGTCTTTCCTGGGGTTTCTCCTGGTTCTACCGATAAAAACATTGCAAAGGCTGCTTCTCTTCCAATCTCCTTTAAATACTTCATACTTTCCTCATACAAATCGATCAATGGAATGTTAGATTCGTATGCAACACGTTTCATAATTGCAGGAAAATCAATTCCAGGGGTTTCTGAGTTCTTAAACCCTGAGAATTCCATCTCCACCCCTGTAGCAAGCTTATTAATTCTAGTCATGGGAGTGACAAGAACAAGATGAATTCCTCTACTTTTTATAGCAGGTAAGTACACTTTTCTTAACCAGTTTTCATACCCAATTGCAGTATTACCTCGGCCGAATCTTGCAAAAGGTCCCATGCTATCTCCGGTTGACTCATCGTTATGACCAGATTGTAACAGCAAATAATCCCCAGGCTTTGCAGTGAGTAATACATCATTGAAACGACCCTCTTGGTACATGGAGGTGAGGGAACGTCCTCCCATAGAATAATTAATAATCTTTATCTGCTCTTCCTCAAAGAAATCTTTGAATACCTGTCCCCAACCAGACATAATACCTTCTTCAAAGATGTAGCTTTTCACAGTAGAATCCCCAAGTAAATACACCGTCGGCTTCCCATCTGGTACTATTTCATCTATCTTAGTTAACGTTATTTCCCTTATCCCTACGGTATGATTTATAATATTTGGACAACTATCGATCTCAAGGTCAGGCTCTACTTCTATCTCTATTGAATCACGCCCTGTAACAAAATCATATTCCCAAACGTTATCTTTTGTAGTTGCAATCACTGTTTTAGCAATTTTTCTAGCAGCATCCCAGTATCCTTCCTCTATAAGCCTTCTTCCATTCATTCCAGAAACAGAAACCACTGCCTTATCGCTATTCTTTGCTAACGTTACTTTAATATGATAAGTGCCTGGTATAAGACCACAAAAGCGATAAACTAACCCACCATAATTATAATGATTTTCATTCTGCCAAGTAATCGTATCTCCAGTTTCTGTAATATAGATTCCGTCTTCCCTTGCAACTAATCTATTAACATCAACACTCCTCTTTAGATTGCCAATGGTTTCGTTTACAAATCCATAACCACTCTCTTTGGTAAAAAGCGGGATAGTTTGATTTGTAAATACTTCGTTTCTACAATATTTTTCTATCATTCTTATGTCCTCTCCAACTGATGCTTTCGTAGTTTCTTTTTTTATTCTTAGTAGAACTATATAAAACTATGTGTTCTATTATTTATTATAGTTCCTTCCATATTCTTAATTATCCATCATAGAGATGCGGTACTTGCTTGGTGTAACACCATATTTCTTTTTAAAAAGTGCGGTAAAATACGAAGAACTTGTAAACCCCACTGCCTCACAAATACTTTGGATGTTTCGGTTTGGTTCCTCAATCATTAAATTTTTAGCTTTTTCTAAGCGCAGACTACTTAAGTAATCTGGAAATGCACATCCTAGTCCCTCATTAAAGATACGACTAAAATAGGAAGGGGTTATGTTAAATTTTCCTGCTAAAAACTGCGCACTTAAGTTATAGTCCATATAATTTTCCTCAATATAGCGTACTGTACTAGAAACAATATCTGCAGAGCCACTGTTTTGAACCTTGCTTATAGAACTTAAGATATTCGCAAATAAATCCAAAAACCAAGTGGTGGTATCCCCAATGTAGGAAAAAGACATAATTTCCTGACGAATCTGCTCTAGGTCAGAAACATTCACATTCACCATATACTGTGATATTTCTTTTTGATACTTCATCATCTCTACTGCTAAAGAAATAAGTAATTCATATGCTGATTGTATGGAATAGCCTTTTAAGGTATAAAGCATGGTCTGATATTCTTTTATAAATCCATCCTGGTTTCCCGTCTTAACCATCTCAAGCAACGGTTTTAAATCATAACGAATTTCACCATGTAATGCACAGCGCTGCATCTCTTCTTCATAGATGACTGCATTCATTCCATATAAGAATCGATAACTTGTTGCTGCCCTAGCTCCTTGATAAGCTTCACGAAGTTCTCTTAACTCTGTATGTTTTACACTAATACCTGCATCTAATTTAAGAGATAACATCTCATTGACCAAGTATAGATATTCCTGCAACGTTTCCTTCATTGTATCCAAACTTATGGATTCTTCTTCCTTAAATAGAATCATTGCAATATACTCATTATCAATAATTACCATATCAATCTCTCCGCAAGTATTCATTGCTTGATCCGCCATACTAGCGATGGATTGCATCTGAAAATGTATTGCTTCCTCTGTATTACTCTGTACAAAATCATCCACATCACAAATACGAAGTGCAATAACATAATAACCATTTGGTGTCATTTTCCCAACATAGGTCTCTTCTATATGTTGCGGTAATAAACTTTGAGCGCTTTTACTCGTTAAGTAATGAATCAAATCTTCCTTTTCTTTTTCTTCATGAAATTGATTCAGCTGTTGCACCATTAAGCTCATTGTCTGGGATATGGTTGACAACTCATTCGAAGATTGCATCACTTCTTTTGGCTTTTTATCAACTCTCTTCTCAAATGGAGTAAATTTACCAGTCAGAATATTCACAACTTCATCGATTGGATGATATACCCGTACCGCTACAAAAAAGGATATTGTTAACGCCACAAAGGCTAACAGTATTCCAACACCAATCACAATTAATTTTGTTTGCTCAATAGCTACCATTAGGTTATCTCTTGGCATTATATGAACCAGATAATACTCACCTGGTGCACTTATGTAATTTATATAATAGCTCCCTTTCTCCACTTGATATTCAAACAGATTCTCTTTTTTTCCATCCGTAATCACTCGTTGTAAGCAAGCATCCTCTAATCCGCTATCCCCTACCTGATATCGATCTCCCTTTGCACCAAGTATCGTATAGTTGTAGTCCATAATAACATAACTCTCTCCCTCGATGGTTTCAGGTATCACTTCCTCGATGATGTTTCCCATATCAAGATTAACCATTACCCCTTGGCTATACTGCAACGCATTGTCACTAGTATCCCCCATAGCAATACTTAGGATTAATTGGTCTTTTCCGAAAACATCCTGGTAAGAAATCATATTATAACGTTTTAAATACGCACTTTGAAAATACTTCATCATATCTAAGTCTTGCTTCCCTGTCATGGGATAATTTGAATTCGTACTTTTCAATAAAATATCGGACTCACCAATAACATAGATTGAATGTAGCCTTGGATTCACCGATAATGTATTTACTACTGTATTGGCTACGATGGACATGTTATCATCCCATGACATAGTACCCATTGCTATAATACGTTTTACATAGGTATTCTTAGATAGAATTTCTAAGGTGTCTTGTGCCGATGTCATATAATTATTAAATACTAAAAATGAATTTGATAGTTCGCTTTTTTGATTTTCTATTGTTTCTTTCTCCGTGTTTTTTTGAAACCAAGAAAATCCTATGCTACACGCTATCATAATACAAATTGCAGAAATCCCAAATGTACCTAAAAATATTCGTTGCAATATTTTTCGCTCTTTGTATTTCTTCAAAACCTTGTTATACATATGCCTTCTCCTCACACACTTGTATTCTTCTGTACAGTTTTGGTTCGAAACCCTATCCTATCATTTCCCCAAAATAGTATACGAGTTCTTTATTTTTTTGTATTTATTTAAAACATTAATATTATAACAAGAAAGAAGTACTGCAATCAATGTCAGGTTAAGGGAAATATCAAGAATTCTATGGTATTTCAAAAATTTGATATTGATAAAAGAGCTATTGTTTTTTATGCTTGGGTAGAGTATTTACCCTTATTTTAATCCCAAATAACCTAGAAACTAAAATTAAGAGGAAAGGATGACAGTATATGAAAGAACATACAATTCTCGTAGCAAAGGATGGTAGTGGAGCATTTACTTCATTACAAGAAGCAATCTATCAAATTCCTGATGACCGAGATTATCCAGTAACAATCTATATGAAACCTGGCATCTATCATGAAAAAATTTTTATACGTAAAGAAAATATTAACCTCATTGGGGAAGCCTCTAGTGAAACTATCATCCGTTATGGTGATGGAGCAAAGACATTACGTGCTGATGGAAGTGA
This sequence comes from Bacillota bacterium, assembly GCA_023387655.1. Taxonomy (GTDB): domain Bacteria; phylum Bacillota; class Clostridia; order Lachnospirales; family Lachnospiraceae; genus Lachnoclostridium. The sequence goes on along the minus strand of JAEWHR010000092.1, from coordinate 17,211 downwards.
ATACGGCACATTCAACTCTGCTACTGTAATGTTTGCAGGAAAAGATATTTATGCCGAAAATATCACCTTTGAGAATTGTGCAGGAAATGGTAAAGTGGCAGGACAGGCTCTTTCGGTATACGTTGCTTCCGATCGTACCGTTTTTAAAGACTGTCGTTTTCTCGGGTCTCAAGATACGATTTTTACTGGAGATTTAAATCCTGGAACGATGAAGCGTTTAATGCTTCCTGAAGCATTTATCAACTCTTCGGTTCCTATTTATTATACCAACCGTAGAAATTATTTTGACTCTTGTTACATCTGCGGAGATGTAGACTTTATTTTTGGACCTAACACTGCCTATTTTTCAAACTGTGAAATATTTTCAAAGAAATTAGAAAGCGAATGTGGCTCCTTTATCACCGCTGCCAGTACACCAATGTCACAAGAGTACGGTTTTGTCTTTTATAAATGCAAATTAACAAGTGATGATAAAGAAGGTTCTGTTTATCTTGGACGTCCATGGAGAGACTACGCAAAAACAGCATTCCTTTGCTGTGAATTAGGATCTCATATTAAACCGGAAGGCTGGCATAATTGGGGAAAAGCAAATGCAGAAATCACTTCTTGCTATATAGAATATGGTAATTATGGCCCTGGAGCATATACTCAAAATGATACTGATGCAAACCATAAGAATGCTAAGCGTGTTCCATTTAGTAAACAAATAGATAACCCAGATGTTCTAGATTATTATTCTTTAAGCCGTGTTCTAGGCGGAGAAGATAACTGGCAACCTATTGTTTAATATTAATCCTAAGAAAAAGCTAGAGTAAATAAGAAATAAATCCCTTCATTTACTCTAGCTAACTATGAATAACAATTTTTCCAACAAAGTGCTTCTTAAGAGAAAGTTTGATCCATATATTTCATTCGGTTATTCTTTATATAAATCTTAATTAATTCTTGATCCCGTAGCAAATCCCTCGTAATCTTGTAAGAATAATTCTGCTACCCTCTTCATACAAATCGTCACTGTATCCTCTTTAAATACTAACAACATATTGACAGAAGCAAAACACTCCTCAATAATATTCGTCTTTAAATAAAGTACATCCTTAGAAAGCCATACTCCAGAGCACATACATTCAAACTCTGTGTCAGGGAAATTCTGATATGCTGCCTCTTTTAGATGAAACATTAATCGATGTGACTTTTGTTTCTTCTTATAATCAAAGTATCCTACTTCACCATCAATGGTAACTGTTAATTCTTCTAAACCCATATTATTTGGTTGCATACGATAACTTTCAACCATTGCTTTTGGTCCCTCTTTGCATGGCTCAAAAATAGAAGAAGCAACAGGGAGTTTTAGTTTGTTGATGATTTCTGAAAGGGATTCCTCCGAATCCTTTGAAATATCACTCTCCAAATAAGGATATATCTGCTGATAAAAAGCGTCATAAATATTTTTAAGTCCATCCGGAGAACCTTGCGTATCAGACATCGTTGCAAGTACAAAATTATGCTGTGGAAAACATAATGCAATCTGTCCGCCCATTCCGTAAAAACAAAATCCATTGTGTCTTGATTTCCATATTTGGTAGCCGTAACCAAATTGTTCATCTTGGAACGGTTGCAATACAGTGTCTACCTGCTTTTTTGTCGCCTCCATTAGATACTCTTTTGGTAACAGTTGCTCTCCTTGATATTCTCCCATATGATTGCAGACATTCGCCACTAACCCTAAATCTCTTAGTGTACAAATCAGTCCAGAACCACCTTGGGAAACTCCCATAGGATCTTTTAGAATCTTAGCATCTTTAGAAAACCCAATTCGGTCAAGGAATTTCACTCTTAGATAATCTAGTAATTCCATCCCTGTAAGCCTCTCTACCAGGGCAGATAAAACATGAGTCGAAGAAGTATCATAAGAAAAGATGGTACCTGGCTTATGGGTAGGCTCTACATGAAAGAAGGATTCTACCCAATCTCCAGAGTATCGTTTGTATGTCGTAGCATGGTGCGCGGTTGTCATACATAGCATATCATGAATTGTAGTTTCTTTAATCCATGGATGCACCCCCTCTTTCGGTAACTTATCTTCAAAATAAGTACAGATTCTATCCGATAACTTTAGTTTCCCCTCTTCTACAAGAAGTCCAATTGCAATGGATGTAAAACTTTTTCCGACGGAATACATTCGATGCATTGATTCTGCGTGAAACGGATCCCAGTACCCCTCATAAATAACCTCATCCTCTAACATCATAAGAAAACCATGTAAATTTACTCGGTCTTCCTGAATCTGTTTAAGAAATGACTTTACTGCTTTTTCTGGAATTAACTTATTGTTTTGTGTCATACTCATTTCTTACTCCTTCCAAAGTAAAACTTGATATTCTTTTGTTCTTTTTTAGTGCATTATATGTTGTATAATACTACTCTAACTTTATGGTAACGCTTCTTTCATCGCATTTCTATATCAAATTCTTATACAAGTATGATTAAATTGACCTTTTTGATTTTTCTATTCCATATTACTGTTCTGTAAAAATTCTATTCTAACTGAAATACTAATACCCTCTGACACCATCCAAAGACTCGTCATTCTCAATCCAGTCATTAACTTCAATCTTTCGATAATCTTCTTTATTATCCCTAATTATTACTGTTTCGATGCCCGCATTAATAATCATACGTTTGCACATTGAACAGCTGTTAGCATTTTGGATATAAGTCAAATCCGGCATTTCAAATCCCACCAGATAAAGTGTTGCGCCAAGCATCTTTTCTCTTGGTGCACTGATAATAGCATTTGCTTCGGCATGCACGCTTCGACACAGCTCATATCGTTCTCCTCGTGGTACTGAAAGTTTGGTACGTATACAATAATTTAAATCAGTACAATTCGCTCTTCCTCTTGGAGCTCCAACATAGCCGGTTGCAATAATTTCATCATTATTTACAATCACTGCTCCATAAATTCTTCTAAGGCAAGTACTACGTTTGGAAACAGTTTCTGCAATATCAAGATAGTAATTTACTTTGTCTCTTCGATCCATATGTTAACTCCTAATCTGGCGTCTTCGCCTCTTTATAATACAAAATACCTCTAATTTAGTCATGATTCTCTATTATCACCTAGAATATCATACTGTTTTTTAATATACAAGCAAAAGAAATCAAAACGTGATGTTCATATTTTTATTTTCTCTGTCCATACTACACATGTAAGAAACTGATATGTTTATATTTTTCTTTTCATTCATTTAAAATCATTAACCTATACTTAATTCTATGCCTAAACTAAGGAGTCTCTATGAAACTATTAATTAAAAATGGCATTATTCTAACGATGTCCGGAACTGTATATCAACCGGGTGACCTTTTGATAGAAGACGGAAAAATAAAGGAAATCGCACCTAAAATCTCGATAAAAGGTGATGACTCACTTACAACCATTCCGGCATCAAACTGTATTGTGATGCCAGGTTTAATTGAAGCTCACTGTCACGTTGGTATTACGGAAGAAAAGAAAGGGAAAGAAAGTGACGATGCGAACGAAACAAGCAATCCAATAACTCCATATCTGCGGGGTCTCGATGCTATCAATCCCCTTGATTCAGCCTTTCACGATGCCATTCGTGGAGGTATTACAGGAGTTATGGTTGGCCCAGGAAGCACAAATGTGGTTGGTGGACAGTTTGTATTTTTAAAAACTGCAGGTTCTCGATGCATTGAAGACTTAGCTATATTAAATCCCGCCGCAATGAAGGTATCATTCGGTGAAAACCCAAAAACTTTTTATGGAGATCAAGGTAAGATGCCACTTACCCGAATGGGTATTGCATTCTTACTTCGGGAAGAATTATGGAAGGCGAGACAATATCTTAAGAAAAAGAAGAAAGCGGAAGATAGTTTAGAAGAGTTCGAGACGGACTTTCGATTAGAACCATGGATACCCGTCTTAGAAAAAAAGATTCCTCTAAAAGCACATGTCCATCGTACCGATGACATCCTAACAGCAATTCGTATTGCAAAAGAGTTCGATTTAGCCATGACCCTAGATCATTGTAGTGAAGGGCACCTAATTATTGAGGAAATCTTAGCTTCTGGATTTCCTGCTATTATTGGCCCAGACCTGGCTTCACGGAATAAAATAGAAGTGCAAAACATGGGGTTTAAAACGGCTGGCGAACTTAGCAAAGCTGGCGTTATGGTCTCCATTACAACCGACCATCCAGTCAGCCTAGTACAAACCCTACCAATTTGTACTGGACTTGCCGTTAAAAATGGACTACCAATGGAAGATGGACTAAGAGCTATTACAATTAATGCTGCAAAAATATGTAGAGTAGATCATCGCATCGGTAGCCTTGAGATTGGTAAAGATGCAGATATTGCTATTTTTGATGGAAATCCTTTGGAAGTCTTTACAAACTGTCTCTATACTATTATTAATGGTAAGATTGTATATCAATATCATAACCCCAAATGATAGTAATATAAGGTTCTGCAGGCTATTCATTCTACCAATTTACTTAATTACAATATTAGGGTAACTATATAGAACAAATAGAAATAACTGCAAAATAAAAAGAAAGAACTACAAGAATAAAAACTGCAAAAATAAAAAGAAAGGACTACACGAATAAAAAGAAAGAACTATAAGATTAAAAAGTGAGAAACTTTATATCACCTGAATCAAATCACATTCAAGTATTGTAAATGTTTCTCACTTTATAATGAATATCTTGCCCACACGTTATATCCGTACGCTGGCTAATGCTAAGATAAAATTTTAAAATTGTATCACCTTATCTTAGATATAAAGATAAAAATATTTATATCTTAATGCTCTACCACATACCTTAAGTCTAAGCACTCTTACTTTTTATAATTACATTTTCTTAATAATAAGAAGCTTAACGCACCAAATAAAGCAAAAAGCCCAAAATTACATAGCATATTAATATAAGGATTCATACCATTAGAATATCCAGTATAGAAATTTAAAATTTTTATCGCAAGTTTAGTTAATTGACCATCAAATAAGTATTTATCAGCAAGTGGATAAATTACAAAAATAAAAGCTGGGACTCCTACACTAACAATGGTTTTAAGTAGTTTATTCATGCGATAATATAGAAGAGATATAAAAATACCGATGGCTCCTGCTAAGATATAAAGGAAGAACTTCCATAAGTACTCATCAATATATCCTTTTACTCCTGCATCACTCACATAAGTTACACCATAACCTTGTAAAAACATACCTTGGTATGGTAATACTCTACTCAATATATTATAAATTATTGTTTCTATAATAAGCACTACTGCAGAGGTGGTAATTAAGCATAGCATCGTACTTAAAAATAAGGTTTTTCGAGAGTAACCGTGTTGTAGAAATAAAAGAAAATCGGATCGAATCATAGAAAGCATGGTTACAAACAACATAACTATCGTACATAGTTCAAATCCGCCAAATCTAATATTCCCTTCACCAGAGGTAAATGCAAGACCAACAAATAAGAAAATGAACATTAAAAACATTACATAAAAAGTTGCTATCGGTTTTATTATCTCCTTAATTTGAAACTTAAAAGCTCTACTTAGTCTCATCTTGCCATCTCCTCCTTTTCTCTCGTAAGATTAACAAATAATTTCTGAAGATCTAATTTTGTAATCTCTAAGGAGGCTGGAATTTCTGCACGGTTTAACTTTCCAAGAATACATACACTCCTAAGCCCACCAAGACTATTTTCACTTAACACTTTTTTCCCCTTAATAAATGCTTCGATATCTTTCCCCTTTCCTGTAACTGTGTAACCAGAACTTAATAATTCCTCACACGACTCATGACGAATCACCTTACCCTTATTAATAATGATAACTTCTTCAATTAATCCCGATACTTCCTCTATTAAATGAGTAGAAATAACAATCGTTCTTTCATGCCGACTATAATCTTCTAAAATTAATTGATAAAATAGCTCACGATGATTTGCATCCAGTCCAAGAACAGGTTCATCAAGGAATAGATATGGAACTGGCAGACATAGCGCTGTAATAATCTTATAGATTGAGCCATAACCCGTGGACAGACCTTTTATTTTCTTCTTTGCATTTAAATCAAATTTTTTACAAAGCTCTTTTGCATAATCAAAATCAAATTCACCGTAAAGTGACTTAGCAGCTTGAAAGACATCATTAACCGAATAATTCTCTGGATAACAGTTCCCCTCACTCATATAATAAATCTTTGTTAATGCTTCATCATTCTCCGTTGCATTCTCCCCATCAATTAGAACTCTTCCTTCCTCTGCAAATAAACGATTTGATATTACGTTTAATAAAGTTGATTTTCCTGCACCATTTCTACCAAGCAGACCATAGATTTTTCCTGCTCCTAAGGAAAGGTTGATGTTATCCAATGCAACAACACTCTCAAATTTTTTACTTACTCGTTCTATCATAATTCCATTCATTTTGCTAACCCCCTTTCAATTAATTCAATAACTTCTTGCTTTGTTAACTCTAGTTTTTTCGCTTCTGTAATTAAACTCTCAACATAGCTTTCATAAAACTTTTCTTTTCTTTTTCCAACAATTTGATTTCTTGCACCTTCACAGACAAACACGCCAACCCCTCTTTTCTTATATAAAATTCCTTCTTCCATTAGCTGATTCATCCCTTTTAATACAGTTGCGGGATTAATTTGAAATGTTGTTGATATTTCAGTCGTGGAAGGTATCTGTGTACCTTCTTCAAAAGCTCCAATAAATATTGCATCTTCAATCTGTTCTGCAATTTGTTGAAAAATTGGTTTACTACTTTCAAAATCAATTTTCATGAAGGTCCTCCTTTCTGAAAGCAATCATTTCTTACGCTCATTACTTTATTAGATCATTACTTGTGCTCATTACTTTGTTTGTTAATTACTTGTGCTCATTACTTTGTTTGTTAATTACTTATGCTCACCACTTTGTTGGTTAATTACTTGTGTAACTAACTATATATCTTAATGTCGTAAATGTCAATCCTTTTTTCTAAATTTTTCATTTTTTTCTGTATAAAAAAAGATATGAAAACAATTATGATTTTTCATACCTTCTTACATCTCTACTTATCCTTATTCACCTTTAATCTACTGATTCAATCCTTATTGCACAACGATTATTCCCTAACTTCACACTTTCAAGCAACTTTTCCTGCGTGCCTTTCAATGATGTCATATAATCTTTTTAACTCTGCTATTCACAATTTCACCCATAATCTCCTCTTTATACGCTTCATACCACGCTCTGCAATATATGAGTGCAGCACAACTAAAATTTAAGTTAAGATTAAAACTTTCTCCCTTTTCTTACATGAATCTCTTATATAGTCTAGAATAAACTTAACTGCTCCATCTGATTTTTTTCCTCATATTGGTGAAGATATTGAAAAATCTTTTGGTTGTCACATACGATATCATTCTTCTGACATACATTATAGAATATTTTCATAAGCTCATCATTACGTTTACTCATTATCTCATAAGCATATCCATACGTCTCCTGATATCGTTTTTTTAGCCCCGGAAAATGTTTGTCTAATTGTTGATAAAAATATTCCCGATTTCCTTCTCTTAACGTAAGTCCCATTCCAAAGCAAATAATTCCATATACCTTCGCTTTTACACAATAATCTAAGATACCTCTTAGATTTTCTTCTGTATCCGTAATAAATGGTAAGATTGGGTCAAGCCACACTACTGTTGGGATATTATTCTCTTTCATTTTTAATAAAACTTCAAATCGTTCTCTGGTTGTACTTACCCCTGGTTCTATAATTTTGCAAAGTTCTTCCTCATAGGTGGTAAGTGTCATCTGAACAACACACTTTGACTGTTCCTTGATACTCTTTAAAAGATCTAGATCTCTAAGAATACGATTTGACTTAGTCTGGATGCTAAGTCCAAAGCCGTATTGTTGGATTAAAGATAGGCAGGTTCTTGTAAGTTTTAATTCTGGCTCTAAGGAAAGATAAGGATCTGACATCGCCCCAGTTCCAATCATACACTTTTTCCGTTTACTACGAAGAGCCCGTTCAAGTAACATCGGCGCATTTATCTTCACTTCGATATCCTCAAACTCATGATCCATCTGGTAACATTTACTTCTAGCATCGCAATAGATGCAACCATGTGTACAGCCACGATATAGATTCATCCCATTGGTTTTAGATAGAATTCCTTTTGCTTCTTTATAGTGCATAATTATTTCCTACCTCCCTTCTTTTATCGGTGGTTAAGATTATAATTAATAAAATATTTCATTATTCAAAACACCTTAGATTACCTATTATTTTAAACTCCTATACGATTTTAATCTACTCCTAGTATACGATATTAATATGACATCTTACGTCATATTAAATAATATTATTATACATAAACTTCTCTTTCCAATAAAACTAAAGCCTATTATGTTACTAAACCCAGCTCTATGTGCGAAATAAAGGATAACGATATCTATCTCTATTCATGATGTCATTTTTCTTAACAAAATCTTAACACGTTTAACCTTCCCTTTTACCATTATTTATAATATAATCTAGCCTAGTAAATCTCCATGCGTCACTTCACTCCACCAGGGTCTGACAACTTAGCATGGGGGTTTTACCAAGTACATAAGAAGTAGGACAACCTCCTCTTACTACAAGTAAAAATTGTAGGTATGACGAACATACGAAAGAAAACTTCATAGAGATACTACTGAAAGATACTCCATAGAGATACTACCGAAAAATACATCATAGAAATACTGACGAAAAATACATCAAATTACTTCTGAAAAAACAAGATATATATACCTCTAAAAGAACAAGATATATATACCTCTAAAAAAACAAGATATAAATACTTCTGAAAAAAACAAGATATAAATACTTCTGAAAAACCCATCGAAATACTATTAAAAAACTCCATAGAAATACTACTGAAAAAATACCACTATACTGCAGATGATTAATTTACACAAGAAATGATTCTATCTGATTTATTCTAGGAGGATATTTTATGAAAACAGCCAATCAGTTCAGCGCTTATCTGCCTGACGAAAGACCACCACTATGGAAGTTATTTCTTTATTCCCTTCAACAAGTAATCGTTATGTTTCCAGCAACGGTTGCTGTAGCAATCATTACCAATTTCCACATTTCAACTACAATTTTTGCCAGCGGACTCGCAACCATTTGTTTTATTGTTGTAACAGGGCGTAAAATCCCGTTATACTATGGTTCGAGTTTTTCTTATGTAACGGCAATTGGAAGCTTGATGGCTTCAACATCTTTAGAAGGACTTCCGTTGAATGACAAAATCTCGATTGCTCAATTTGGTATTATGATGTCAGGTCTTGTATCTATCATTGCCGGTCTTGTTATTAAGCGATTTGGCCAGCAGGCAATTGAAAAAGTACTACCTGCTACTGTTACTGGTCCTATTGCAATGGTGATTGGTCTTACGCTTGCAGGAACTGCTCTAGCCGATGCCAACTCCATCGCAATTGATACACAAGGCGCTATTCGAGTAGCCGAATCAGAAATGCAAATGGCACATAATATGGCATGGACTATCTCTTTGGTGACATTAATTTCTACCATCTTATTCTCTGTCTATCTAAAAGGAATGCTAGGACAGCTTCCTCTATTATTTGGACCTCTGTTTGGTTGTTTAACTGCATTCATAATTAGTCAGGTAACCGGAGTTAACTTATTTAAAGTTCTACCAGAAGCTTCGAGTTCCGGAATCTTCGCTCTTCCAACTTTTACATTACCAAAACCATCTTGGTTATCCGTAGTCGCAATCATGCCGGTCGCGATTGCAACAATTCCGGAATCTACTGCGCATGTATACCAGCTTGATATTTATGTCAATGACTTAGCAAAAAAGAAAAATTCTTCAAAGCGTTATGCAATCGCAGACAAACTTGGTTTAAACTTAATTGGTGATGGTATTGGTGATATGGTATCTGGTTTCGTTGGTGGACCAGCTGGAACCAATTATGGAGAGAATATCAGTGCAATGGCTATTACGAAGGTATTTTCTATCCCCGTTTTAATTGGCGCTGCTATTATTGCAATGATTATAAGCTGTTTCACACCATTAGTAAATGCAATTTACGCAATCCCTACTGCTGTCATTGGTGGCCTTGAAGTTTACTTGTTCGGTGCAATTGCAGCACAAGGTATTGCCATTATGGTAGAAAAGAAAGTTGATCTTTTCAGTTCTAGAAATATTGCCGTTATCTCTACAATTATGATTATAGGTCTTGGTGGACAGTATGCTTTTGGAGGTAACATCCCATTCTTCGGTATGAATGTTCCATGCGTTGCTGGAGCAGCAATCTTCGGAATTATTATAAATATGGTATTAAGCATTGGTAACAAACAAAAAACAGAATAAATAGCTTCTTTGTTATTACCTAATTTCGCTTCTTCCTCATAAAGCAAAAGCAGTTACTTAAATAGTAACTGCTTTTGCTTTATACTTTTATTCATTAAGTTAAAACGGATTTTCGAAGTCCTTAACCGTCACTTACTACAGTCCTTATTGCGCGTCGGTGTCATTCACATCCACACCATCTTCTCTGTTATACATATCTACACTATCTTCTCTGTCATACGTATCTAAGAAATGATGCTTTACTCCCTTGGTCTTATATGCTATGACTGTATCCAAACTCACATTTTCCACACTTCGGAAAATATTGTGTTCAATAATATTGCTTTGACTACGGAACTTTTTAATTAACGCCTTCATTTCTTGACGTTTGGAACCACCGCCTCCATTGTCACATAATGTACAATTTTCTGTAAATCTACATGCACATTGGATAAACTGTAGTTCATGGTACTGCTTCCAATGAAGGATTGCCTCCTCCTTTACATGATACATCGGACGGATTAGCTCCATTCCTTCAAAATTTTTGCTGTGAAGTTTTGGCATCATGGTTTGTATCTGCCCACTATAAAGCATACCCATTAAAATAGTTTCGATTACATCGTCAAAATGATGACCTAATGCAATTTTATTACAACCTAAGGCCTTTGCATTCTTATAAAGATACCCACGACGCATTCTTGCACATAGATAACAAGGACTTTCATCAATTTCTGCTACAATATCAAAGATATCAGATTCAAAAATTTCAATCGGAATATTCAAAAGTTTTGCATTGTTAATAATTGTTTGACGATTAATTTCATTATAGCCTGGATCCATTACGAGGAATACCAATTCAAATGGAATTTTTCCATGCTTTTGAAGTTCCTGCATACATTTAGCAAGAAGCATAGAATCCTTACCACCTGAAATACAAACCGCTATTTTATCACCTTCTTTGATCAGCTCATATTCCTGCACTGCTTTCACAAATGGACGCCATATTTCTTTACGATACTTCTTAACTATACTTCTTTCAATCTCTTGATAACGTTCCATTACCTTCCCTATCCTTTACACTAATCTATAAGATATTATTTCATTACCTTTTTATACCCTTATTTAATTTGCTTTTTACTTCTGTATTTTATTTTTGTTGTTACTATCTTGTTATATTACCTTGCTTTAATTCTGTTTATATTACCTTGTTTTATTGCCGAACTTTATTTCTGTTTTTATATCCGCATTTATTTTTGTTTTAATACCTTACTTTATATCCGCATTTCTTTCCCACATATCTTATTTGATATACTTTTTATGATTGACCTTAGTATATCATAATCTCAGTACAATCATAAATAAATTACACCTAGTAATACAATTCTTTATCCATTGATAGCTTTTTGATAGCAAACTTCAAAACATTCGAAAAACTTTTCTACCTCTTCTTCTGTCGTTAGATGACTTAAGCTGATTCGGAAAGAAGACAACGCGTTTTTCTTGTCTTTTGTCACCGCATAAACTGGTCTTGAAGGTGTCATTGTAGCCGAACAAGCAGATTTAATTGAAATGCAGATGCCGTATTCCTCTAGAAGTTCTCTCATAGTAATAGCTCTAACACCTTTCACGCTAATGTTTAGGATATGAGGAACACCACAATTGGTACTATTAATACGTACTTTGGGATATTTCTTTAATTTCATCTCAAACATCTTACGCAAGGCGTTAACTTTACTAAGTCTCTCCTCATAATGATCCACAGAAAGCTGCACTGCCTTTGTTAATGCAACTACATTCGAAAGTGTAGGCGTTCCACTGCGATAAATTGTGGTACTACTACCACCATGGATCTGTGGAAGCAATACCACATCTTTTTTCTTCACTAATGCCCCGGTTCCGTTTAGCCCATTAAACTTATGAGGGGTAAAGGTCGTAAGATCTGCTAAAGAAAAGTCCACCTCTATCTTTCCAAAAGCTTGCGTTGCATCTGTGTGAAAGAAGCAACTATCATAATCCTCTAAAATCTTAGCTATTTCTTTTATAGGTTGAATTGTTCCTAACTCACTATCCACTGTGCAGATCGATACAAGTACCGTATCCCTTCGAAGCAATTCTTTCAAATGTTCTAAATCCACCTGTCCATTTGGCAAAATATCTACTAAATCAATTTCATAGCCTAGACTTTGCAAAAATGTTAAGCTACCACTTACCGAAGGATGCTCTAAGCAGGTAGATATAATGTGCCTACCATTTTCACGGTAGCCAAAGGTAACCCCTTTGATTGCAAGGTTATTCGCCTCACTTGCACCAGAAGTAGGAATAATCTGCCCTGGTTCAACCTTAAGATAATTTGCTAACTCCGTAGTTGCTTCTGTTAATCGTTCCTTTGCAAGTATCCCTAACGGATGTGAGGAATTTGGATTTGCTATAAACTGTTTCTCAGTTTCTATATAGGCTTTTATTACTTCGTCCGCCACTGGTGTATTTGCTGCATAATCAAGATATATCATAAAAGTCTCCTTATCTATAATTCCTACAGAATTTCTATGGATTAGATTATAGTTTTTTCATTCGCTTGTCAAGTGAAATACATGGATAGAGAAAAAGAGAGAAACTATTTCATAAGCTTTTATGGCTTCAAAAGAATAATTTCCTCTCTTTTCTTAACTTGTTATTTTACTAATTTTTAAAATCTTCTTTTTCTTAAAATCATTGTTCCAATAACTAACTTCCCGAATGATTTTCCGTTATCCATGGGTGTCAAACTGATAACGATTTAAATCTATCTTATTTTTTTACTATACGTTTGTATGCAAAGTAGGAATATAGAATCGGTATCATAGTTAAAATAGCGACAATTATAATGAAAACTATCATAGTAGCACTGGTTGGTAAAAATACAGTTAGTATCATTCCAAAGCCGCCTAGAAACCATATCTTTCCGGCCAAGCGATGAGTCATAAACCAGACATCCTCATTTTCTAACGTATAGCAGGTTCTTATTCCACAAAAGTAATTATGCTTAAATTTAGGCATACTATTTCCGATTACCAAAAACAATATACCAATGACAGCAGGTATCAGATGATTGATATTCATTACCTCTATCCCAACACTCACTGCGATAATATAGACTTCTAGAAGTAGAAATAGAATAGAAGCTAATAAATGTACCCTGTAATATTGCTTTGAGAATTTAGCATAGGATTGTTTCTTGGGATCGATAAAACGAAATAAATCGGCGGAAACAATAAGAAAAATAATAAGCGCTGGTATTAGGAATATTGTCCATGCTCCTCCATAACGATCTACCTCTCCATTTCCGCCAAAGTGTAAAGGAATCTCTTGGGGTAAAAATGGATATGCAATCATTGCAACAAGCAAAGAGATGACAGCAATTAACCATATCTTATAATTTTCCTGACGAAACAACTTTCTCATTATTCTCTCCATTTCTGTGTACGCAATTTGATCAGATTGAAACAAATCATTTCAATCTCTCTCCTCTTTCAAGCTTGCAAACCAGGCCATAATTTCCTCTACAACGGATAAGTTAAGTTCATAATAGATATACTTTCCCTTCTTTTCATCCGTGACAAGCCCCGCAGCCTTTAGTATTGTTAAATGATGAGAAATTGTGGCTCCCGTCATTTCAAAATGCTCAACAATTTCTCCAGCAGTTAATTTTCCTCGTTTTAAGATATTAATAATTTCTCTTCTAGTGGGATCCGAAAGAGCCTTAAAACTCTCTTGAAAACTCAATTTCTCATCTCCTTACATTTAGATATTTATCTAAATTAAGAATACACGTAGATGGTATTTGTGTCAAGGTTTCAACGCTGCTTCTTTCCCACACTTCAATCTTTTCGTTAGCCAAAGCAATACCAGTATATTTATAGTTCATATCGTTATTTTTTCCCTATGGTTAATAGATGGTTGCTTCTCCCTAACATTTCTGGTTTCTCGCAACAATACAGGTGATATTTTAAATATTGGTTATAGCTCTCATCATCCATAGCATTAATCTTGTCTTCTAGTAATTCACTGACCCCATCAGAAGCAACTTCTTTTAGTATTTGGATTCCTGCTGTCTTTAACATCTCACGAGTTTTATCTACTGTAAAAAATACAAATGGGAAGTCCTCCACCTTAAAGGTTTCATGGTCATAGCTATTCTCAAGAAAGAATTCTGGACGATAACAAAACTCCGTTAATATAACCATATCGTTTAATATGAAAGCAAAGAAAATCGTTCCTGTTGGCTTTAATACTCTTTTCGCTTCAGCAATACATTTTTGCCGGTCTTCCTCATTTGATAAGTGATAAAGCGGTCCAAAGAGAAGTACTACATCAAAACTATTATCCTCAAAGCAACTAAGATCAAGTGCATTGCCATGAATTAGCTGAATCTTATCCTCTTTCGTAATCTTTTTTTGAAATGCCTCTATATTCGCACTTGCAAGTTCCACAGAAGATACCTCATAACCTTTTCTTGCAAAGTATAAACTATACTCCCCAGCACCCGCACCAAGATCTAGGATTCGATCTCCTTCTTTTAAGTATTTTTCAATATAAGTTGTCGCTGTAATAAACTCGACTCTTGCCGCTTTGGAATGATTTAAACGAGTATCCTCCTTCATAATTTGATATAATGCATCCACCCGTTTAGAATCCTCTTGTATGTTACGTAATGTTTCGAAGTCCATATCATTTTCCCCCTTTAAAATATTGGTAACAATTATAGGTAATCTGAACAAAATATTCAACAACAATTTAACTATAAGTATGAATGATCCAAAAAGAAAGAACAACTATGAGTAATATAGAATCTCATAAGTTATTCTTTCTCTATTCCTTCCTTTAATTATCTTACTTAATTCTTCTAATTTCACTATTAGAATCGCTAGTACAATAAGAATAGTAATCCAATCAAGAAAAGTCCACTATAAAGCACAATGTTACCTAGCGAACAAAAAGAGCTATTCCGGTATTATTGGGCTGCTTCTTTAATAAATCTTCATTACAAAGAAGAGAAAATCTAATATGCAATCACTTTTCTAAAGAGAATAAATATTCCTTCATTTGCTCCATACGCTCCTCAAACTGTAAATAAAAATCTAGTTCTTTCACGTAAGGTTTTTGATAAAACGTATGTAACAAAGTTAAATTTATATTTCTTATGAAAGCAGTATCCTCGGACTTTTTTAATTGCACCTGTAAATCTTTTAAAAAATAATGCCAATCTAAGATAAACTTCTCATTTCTTTTCATATCATTTGTGTCAATCCATTTGCTTACCTTCACTTTGGAACGATTCTTATTTTTACATTCATGAACCTGAAGTATGTAATGATAGGAGCGATTTTCATAGTATCTCCCCAGCGGAAAGATTCTACAAAATCCTGGACGATGAGAGTGAATGCTACATCTTCCCTCCTCATTTAGAAAGGCACAGCTTTCACTTTCTCCTACCATCTTAAGGTTAGGTAAGATAACCCCATCTACTATATTAAGCTCAATTTTATTGCTTAATAATTCCTCAAAGCTTTTCCCCATATTGATTGTGAGACGGAAAATATCAAATGGATCTAATCTTATAGAGTTTCCCATTCCCATACAACAAGCAGAACACCCCTTACAATCATTACAACCTGCTTTAACCATATCATTTATTCCGTATAATTTTCCATCTGAAATTTCACTTAAACTGATTTTTCTATCCATAGTAATCTCTTACGTGCTCCTGTTCTCGCTTCTTTATTCGGTCCAAAGAATTCATTCAAATTCCGAATTTGAACCCAGGTTCCAACACCTATTTTATGAAGAAACACATATGAAGTCAACATAACAATATTAATAGAGATAACTATGTCAATATTAATAAAGAAAACTATGCTATAAAACTAACAATAAATTAATGGAATGAAATAAAAATGCAATTCCAACAATCCCTAGCACTGCTGGGATTAAGATAGCAGACCATTTTTTCATCTGTAACTTTAAAATCAAATAAACTCGTTCAAACAATTCCTGTTTCCAACGATAAATAAAATAAAGAATCATAAGCGGCGATGAATAAATTATATTGTAGATTAAGAGTATAACAATTAAAGTAACCGTACTTAGGTCATAATTTACCACTACTGCTAGAAAAGCAAAGTATGGAAGCGCGGTACTTAACTCCGCAATCGTAGCGATCACCCCTAAAACTGCTAAGGAAAACGGTGTAACAGATCTTATCTTCTTCGACACCTGTTGCTTTTCATCATCCTCTGAATCCTGCGTTGTTTCTTTGCCTTCCATTAATTTCATTACTTTTTGGTGCAGAATAGAAAAGAATGCAAGGATAAGAATAATGATTCCGGCTATAAACTCTATCACGTATAAATTCTGTCCAAATCTCTCAATAGCGAACTTAATGGTATTTGAAAAAACTGTTATCAATCCAAAATACGCCAGGATTCCACCCATAAAATTAGTTATCATAGTTGCTAGTATAAAGAACCATATATGTTTTGGCTTCTTTACCATACCTTGCAATACAAATTGTTGTGTAATTGCTACGGGATTTAGACTATCTACTGCACTTGTTAATATCGTAGTTATTACTAGACCTCCCATGTTTTAATGAACCTCCATCTTTTATTTGACCATATTATAAAACTTTGATACATTATATCTTTTCCCTCGCACATCCTATAGCGAGAACAAAATGCTATCCTTGTTTTGCAATCTCCTTACAACAAAAAAAGCGATAGGAGAAACATACCCTTAGGCCTAACGGTATGCATCTTCTATCGCTT
>JAEWHR010000062.1 GCA_023387655.1 Bacillota bacterium | reverse complement strand
TCATAGCCCATGGTGATTGCTTAGAAGATGCAAATTTCGTTGCAGATTTAGTTAAAGAACGTTTTGGAATAACTAATATTATGATAAATTACATCTGCCCGACGATTGGTGCTCATACGGGACCTGGTATTGTTGCACTATTCTTTATGGGTAATGAAAAGTAATTAACTTATAAGTTCACTTATTACATGGAATATACTATTTTTTATAGTGATATTTAATTTTTGATATTTAGTTTTTGATATTTAGTTTTCGATATTTAGTTTTCGATATTTAGTTTTTGATATTTAGTTTTTGATATTACAATTTAGTAATAAAAGATATGTAAAAACAAGGCTGTCGTAATAAATTTTACGACAGCCTTGTTTTTTATCTAGCAAAGCGAATAATTACCTTAAACAAATCTCCATCCATAACAATCATAAATGTTCCACCTTGTATTTCTACAAAACTCTTTACAATTGCAAGACCTAAACCGGAACCTTCCGTATTTCTTGATTTATCTCCGCGGACAAAACGGTCACTAATCTCTTCTGGTGTTAGATTTAATTCATTTTCCGAGATGTTTTTAAGGGTTATTTCAACAGTTGCCTCCTCTAATTGCATAGTAAGATAAGCTCTTGTACCCGGCATTGCATACTTAATTACATTAACAAATAGATTTTCAAATATACGGTACGTCTTTTGGCTATCTAGCGTTAAAATAACTTTTCCATCTGGAATCTGCGTACGAAGATCAATTCCAGCCTCTTCAAAACGATCACTTAATTCTAAATGAACCTGCTTTACTAACTCTGCGAGATCTACTTCAACCAAATTTAAGGTTATATTATTACTATTAATTTTACTTACTTCAAACAAATCTTCAATTAATTGCTTTAATCTTAAAGACTTACGATCTAGTGTATCAATATACTCCATCTGCTGTTCCTTGGTTAAGTTTTCATCTTTTAACAGGTTTACATAAGTAATAATCGCTGTTAACGGTGTCTTTAAATCATGAGATACATTCGTGATTAATTCCGTTCTCATGTTTTGACTTTTCACTTCTTCATCCACTGCTCTTTTAAATCCATGTTGAATCTTACCAAGCTCATCTCCTAGTGGTTGTAAAACTCCTAGATTTTTTTCAATTGGAACCTCAAGATTACCCTCTGCCATCTGATGAGTAACATGGAGTAAATAATCATGCTTTTCCTTTAAATCAGTAAGATATTTTTTCATAAAATAATATAAGATAATAGAATAAAGGATTAGTACTGGAATGCCAAAAAACCATATAAAACACATAATTAAAATAATAAAGAAGTTTACTACTACATATTTTATTACTGTTTTGTTCACCTCATCGGTAGACTTTACTCTAAGGAACGCCTTTACCATACGACCAATTCTACGATTCAAAGCTGTAAAGAAACGAATGATTAACACATTTTCTACTAAGTAACGTTTTAATCCTTTACGGAACAATTGTAAGAACGCTATTAGAGCGATATAAATACTTCCAAGATAAAGGAACCAGCCTCCATATACTGCAATATTTGAGAATAATCTTGCATAAAATGGAGCAAAATTAATCTTTACAAGATAATCTTCCATGACACCACTTGTATAATACGATGTAATATATGCCATCGCAACTGTCCCAAATACAATTACAATGATGAATAATATATCCAATTCTAATGATATTCTACTTAAGATACCATCACCAATCCTCAATGGGCGAATGCAAAAAAGGATAATTCCAAATAAAATTATAGCGCCAATTGCTGTCGCAAATAAAATAAACATTCCCTGCATCAATGTTTCATTATAATCGATAAAAAAATCATAGGAATAATCGAAAAATCCTTGATAGTTTTTGTCTATTGCATACACCATCGCAACATTCGTTGGCTCAACAAAGAAAACATCCTCTGGTTTGATATCTAGGTATGTTTTATCTCGATATAAATAGGAATAGTCATTTTCTAACATATTCGTATTGATATCCTTAAGTATCTCAGACACCTTATCTACATCAATTCCATAGGATTTTTGAATTGTTGCAATCCCTTCACTATCATATTCAACTACAAGATAACCAGCATAAGTATCCTTTAATTTTTCTTCTATTGCCGTATCCGTGGTAGTACTTTCTAATAAGTAGGTTAAGTAATTCTTATTACCTTTGATTTCACCATAACGATTATTACTTCTGTCTATAATTGCATAATCCAAAGAATAGCTATTATAAAGGCGACTTCTGTAATGATAGATAGTATTATTAAAACCATTAATCTCGCTTTGATGGAATTCATATTCTGAGATTTCATTACTTAAATAATTTTCTTCATCATAATTAAATTTTATCTCTACATAAGTTTCTGAATGATTTCCTGTATTCTCATCTGGAACTTCGTCACCAACTACGCGGGGATCATTTTCCTCTAAATAATTGAAGTCTTCGTTATCTTCATTCATCTGATCATTGTTTTGATTTTGATCATTTTGTGTTTGATCATTTAGATTCCCCTTGTTGTTTTCTTCCTTATTAATTAACTCTTCTTGTCTTTTTTTATACTCTTCTCTTATCTGCTTTAATTTTGGAAGATACACTTCATCGGGGGATACTGAATTCGAATTATTTCGTAGCTCAGCTACACTTAAATAAAGACCATATCCTGATTCTAACAGCTTGTCAAATTGAACATCTTCCAAATTTTCTTTTCTATTTTCCCAAAACTGCTTTGCTACATCAACAGTAGTGATACTTACACCAAGCAGTAAAACTATGACAAGCAATACTCCAATAACACTTCCAAACAACGGCGATTTACCATTTGTCTGTGATACTTGCTCTTCTCTTTCTTGATTATTCATTGAATCCATCCTTACTACCTCCACATTTTATGAAGAAATCCAAATAAATTTCTATAAATTCTACTTAGGAGTTCTTCCCAGTGTGATTTACATCTTCCTTCTAACAATTTCTAACATTTCTCAATTTTATAACCTACTCCCCAAACTACCTTAAGATATTTTGGTTCTTTCGGATTTATCTCAATTTTTTCTCTTATTCTTCTAACGTGTACCATAATGGTATCTGTTGTGATAGGTTTCTCATTCCATACACGTTCATAGATTTCATCTGGTGAAAATACTCTACCAGGATTTTTTATTAAAAGAAGTAAGATCTTAAATTCGATAGGTGTTAACTTTACAGCTCTCCCATCTACAGATACCTCCACCGTATCCTCATTTAATTCCAATCCCCCGACAACATAATAATTATCTGGTTCTTTCTCTTCCATAGAATCCATAGCCTTCAGATATCTTGCATATCGACGTAAATGAGAATTTACTCTTGCCATTAATTCCATTGGTGTGAAGGGTTTTGTCACATAATCATCTGCTCCAATATTAAGTCCTGTTACCTTATCTATTTCTTCTGATTTTGCAGATAGCATAATAACAGGAAAATCAAAATTTTCTCTTAGTTTCATGGTCATAGTAATGCCGTCCATAACAGGCATCATAATATCTACAATCGCAAGGTGGATAGTTTCCTTTTCGATAATCTCCAATCCTTTTTTACCGTTCTCCGCTTGAAAGACGGTATAACCTTGATTTCTTAAATAGATTCCTATTCCTTCTAAGATTTCTTTATCATCTTCTACGATTAATACGTGATATGATTCCATACTCTATTCCTCCAATTCCAATGAAATGAATTCCATCCATAGAACCTTTTCATTGACTCATCATTATTATCATACTGGATAATTCGAAAAAACACCTTGTTGTAAAACGAAAGAATTTCTTAACTTTTTGCCTTTATCAAATAACTAATACTTACGTAAAACCAAGCCATTTAAGATTTCTCTATTAAAATAGTTATTCTCAATTGTTACACGATAAATCATAACAATTCACAAATTAAGCCAGCACATATTTTCCATAGCTTAATAAAAGTTTACCTATAGTTTACCAAGGTATCATATAAACTATAGAATAACTTTAAAATTAAGGCAAGGAAAATAGTGCTGGCTCTTAAGATCTCCATAAATTCAATGTAGGCGTTTCACACTTCTAATTTATGGTTGAAATATATTATTTTATAAGTTAAAAATGATCTTTCATATATAAAGTAAATTGATCTTGGTTATATAAGGTAAAAATGATTTTGCTTGTATAAGGTAAAAATGTTCTTGCTTGTATAAAGCAAAAATGTTCTTGCTTGTATAAGGCAAAATGTTCTTGCTTGTATAAGGCAAAAATGATTTTGCTTTTATAAGGCTAAAATGTTCTTGCTTGTATAACCTGAAATTACTATAAAAGCGAACCATATACTATCTGTCGCATCTTTCTCCTTAGACTTAGATCAGCTCCATGTAGATTTTGTTGCATGTATACTAGGGTTATTTCTTCTTTCGGGTCTACCATAAAATAGGTTCCTGGTAGCCCATCCCAACCATATTCACCAATACTTCCATTACTACCTGCAAGATTAAGATCAATCATAACCCGCATCAAGTTACCATATCCATAGCCATACATGCTATCAAACCAAATAGATTTCCGCTGTTCACTTGTTAACTGATTTTGAGAAATAAATTCTACGGTTTTTCTTCCTAGTATTCTTTTCTCTTTATATGTACCATACGCTAATAACATTTCTGCAAATCTACTGTAATCTTCAATTGTAGAAAATAAACCTGCGCCACCTAATTCATAAGACGGTTTAGAATCTGGTAGAATTACAAGATAATTCGTTAAATCCTCTTTGGTAATCTCAACTAATTTTCCATTCTCATCCTTCTTATACATTGGAACAAGACGGTCTAGTTTGTCATCTTCTAAATAAAATCCTGTATCTTTCATACCAAGTGGTTCAAAAATCTCTTTCTTTAAAAAGTCCCCATACTTCATTCCGCTTATCACTTCTACTATACCGCCTAGTACATCTGCGGATGCACCATAAGCCCATTCTTGTCCCGGTTCAAATGCTAACGGCGCTTTTCCTATCATATTACATAACTCTACCGTAGTAGGCTGAGAATTTTCTTTTCTAAATTCTTCCACAACCTCTTCAAATCTAGCACCAGCAGGATAAAGCTTTTCTGGATACACAACACCAGAGGTCATATTTAGTAGGTGTTGAATGGTAACTTCTTTCTTTACTGGTCTTTCGCCGTTAACATCAAGAACTGTCTGATTACAAAATCCTTTTAAATACTTTGATACTGGATCAAATAAATCAAGTAAGCCTCTTTCGTATAATATCATTGTTGCAACCGTAGTCACAGGCTTTGTCATAGAAAAAATACGGTATATTGAGTTTAAGTTATCCGTTCCAAAAGATTGTTGGAACACCTTCTTATTTTTATGGTGAACTAAGACAGAACACCCTTTTAGTTTGCCATCTGAAACTTCGCGTTCCAAAATTTCTGTCAATGACTCTAAACACTTAATATTCATAAGAACCTCCTATTCAGTATATTTATCACTTTACTCATGATGTAAGCAACGTTGCAAAGACATTTTTCAGCTTTCTCTATGTACATTAGTCACTTAACTCATGATTTGGGCAACGTATAATGTCATATATCTGCTTTCATATATGCAGTAGTCACTTTAATCACGATTTAAGGGATTCCACTTAATAAAATTATTAATCGTAATGCATAATTTTATTAAGTGAAATCCCTTTTTAATATTTATAATAATTTTTTCTTTTTTAATATAAGGAGTGTAATTAAGCAAATAACTAACGTAATCATACAAACAATAAAGAAGCCATAATTGCTACTTGCAAATGGCATACCTTCTGTATTTACATTCATTCCATAAAGCCCTGATATAATTGTTGGTATCGACATAACCACTGTTATGGATGCTAACAACTTCATGACGGAGTTTAAGGTATTGTCAATAACAGATGCAAATAATTCTCTTGTACCATTGATGATATCTCTATAGATACCAGACATCTCAATCGCCTGCTTGTTTTCAATAATTACATCATCTAATAAATCCCGATCTTCTGGATAGGATTTTATTCTTTCATTACGAGTTAATTTATCAAGAACAACACCATTTACTCGAAGTGAAGTTGCAAAATATACTAACGTAGTTTCTAATTCATGTAGCTCAATTAAGTCACTATTTTTCGTATTTTTACTTAGTCTTGCTTCGATTGCCTCTCTCTTTTTATTAATTGTTCTAAGGCAATTCTGATAAACTGTAGTGCTACTATATAATATCTGATATAAGAAACGACTTTTTTTTGCCGTGCTAAATTCTTTTACTTTTTCCATCATAAACGGCTTTAGAACGATGGTATCTTCGAGGCATACAGTTACTACAGCTTTCTCCGTTAATATGATAGCCAATGGCATTGTGGTATAAAATTCATTACCGTGTCGTGTTTCTTTGGTTGCTACGTCAATCAACACTAAGGTGTATTTATTTTCAACTTCAATACGTGATGCCTCTTCATCATCCAATGAAGCCTTGACGTCATTCGTTTCAATGCCAGTCTTACTGGCGACAAATGCTATCTCCTCGGGGGAAGGGTTCGTTAAATTCACCCACACATTTTCTTCAATGTCTTCTAACTGCTTTAACGTACCTTCAATCGTTTTAAAAATTCGAAGCATCGTTTAGCCCCCTTTCAAATGTTTTTTACTTTTCTCTTAGAAGTTTATAACACTTCCACAATCACTCTCACTTATAACTTATTGTATACAATATTATAGTGGAATTAGGCAATGTCGTACATTATAATATTATATCCTTTGCTTCATTATTATCTTCTGGATAAAGAAACATTTTTCTTTATTGTATCACCTTGCAGATAAAAATTATACACTAATACTGATGTATTTTTCAAGTATCGTTCTATCTTCTTATCAGAACTTTATGTACATTTTTAATTAACATTTTCCAGCGTATAATCAAAGATGTAACTTTTGAAAGAATAAGATCTATCCTATTGTTAGAGTAAACCCATTAATACTAAAATCTAGAGTAAAATTAAAATTTTTATTTAACATTCCTATTTCGAAATACAATTTTGTAGGTTTGAATTTCTAATTATTTACATTCTTGCATTTTGCGCTATAATAATATTATTGTAATATATATCACCATATAAGATTATTTTTGGAGGTCTTCTAACATGAATAAGAAAGCATTCCTATGCTTCGTCCCTTTTTTCTTTTGTATTTTCCTTTCTGCCTGTAAAGAAATAACTACTACAATAAATAATAATCATTTACTAAACAACATAAAAAACGAAATTCCAACTCTTACTCCTTCTCCTATTCTCACTCTTACTCCCACTCCTATCTCGACGAGGGAAGTGGAAGGGATTGAATATGTGAATTTTGATATGGGTACAGATACGAAAAAATCAGTTGAATTTACTGGAAATGGAATACTCATTGACTTAAACGGTGACCAAATCAAAGAAAAATTATATGCAGATAACCGAGGATTGAATATCAACGGAATATGGTATTATAAAGAGTTTTATTGGGATACTTCTAGCAAAGCCACACCATGGAACAAATACTATATTCTTGATATTGACTCTACGGATTCTTATAAAGAAATTTTACTAGATCATAAGAGTGACTGGAGTGAGTTTCTTTGCATTTTTACTGATAGATTAGAGATAGAAAATATAGGCGGATTTCCATACACAGGTGTTAAAAATGCATCAATCCTTGGTGACAAAACCGTCACCATACCGGATGCTAGGATAAACTGCCTAGTTAGCTATCAGTCGGATGTAAAATTAGAATTAAACGAAGAGCACGGATTATCAATTATGCCAGGCTCTTATAAAATACCAGATGCCTCCTATCCGTTGGAGCTTCTGGATAACTTATCATTATATAAAGAGAAAGATAAAATCAGCCCACAATTCAACATATCTCCTCAGTCCATAGAAGTAGTAGAAACAGATGGTATCCATTGGGTTAAAATACGGACAGAAGACCAAGAGGAAGGCTGGTTGTATTATGAATACAATCAAGAGACCAATGAAGAGAGAATAAATGATATTTTTAATGCCTATAAAATATTTACTGGTTTTAGTACTGCCGGCTAGCAATACTCGTTAGCTTTACTGATATGTAATTCTTCTGCACTTACAGGTGATAACAAAAACGATATTATATTATTAAAACAAATGCTTGTTTTAATAATCAGAAAAGCTATATTATCAAAATAAATTTCATGGAGAAACTATATGGGCATATACAAGTCAAAAGATGGACGAAGAAAATCGCTTGAATTATACGATATGCAACTTTCAAGATTGGGTTTGCCATATTTAGATATTTATGTTGAAACATCATTCGGCAAAACTCATATAATCGAAACCGGAAATAGAGAGGGAACCCCATTGCTTATATTTCATGGGGGTAACAGTACATCAGCATATAATTTACTAATGTGTAATTTTCTTATCAATGATTTTCACATATATGCAGTAGATATAATTGGACATCCAGGAAAAAGTGATGAAGTATGTTTGTCACATAGAGGATATGACTATGGAAAATGGGCAAGTGAGGTTATTGAAAAAATTGGTTATGAAAGAATCTCTTGTTTTGGCGGTTCGTTCGGTGGTGGTGTTTTAGCCAAACTTATGTGTGTTGCTCCAGAAAAGGTTGAAAAAGCAGTTTTAGTTGTACCCGCAGGAATAGATAATGCCTTCCCAATATCATCAATGAAAATGATGATACCTTTATTGCAATACTGTATTACGAAAAAAGAAAAATATCTTATAAAGACTGCGTTACATATGGCTTTAGACGAAGATGTTCTTGATAAAGATACTTTAGATATAATAAAAGACAGCTTTGATAACGTAAAAACAAAAACTGGTATGCCAACTAATGTGGAAGCCGCAAAAATGTCTGCTTATAATTCTCCGGCACTTGTTATTGCTTCCGAGAAGGATTGTTTGTTTCCTGCTAAAAAAGTTTTAACAAGAGCAAAGCAAATCATTTCAAATTGTAGTACTTATGAACTAAAAGGTAGTGGTCATATGCACATTTTACCTCAAAATGTAAAAAATATCATAATAGACTTTTTAAAGAAATAGTGACACAGAGCCGAAAAAAGGAGCTTTTTCTGCCTAGATAATCACTTATCTATATAAAAAAGCTCCTTATTATGATTACTTATTCTTCCATAAATTTAGCAAACTTTACGCTGGCATTTTTTCAAATTGGCTGTTATAAAGATTTGCATAAAAACCACCAAGTTTCATGAGTTCCTCATGATTACCCTGCTCAACAATATCTCCATCCTTCATGCATAGGATAATATCTGCATTTCGAATAGTGGAAAGACGGTGAGCTATAATGAAACTGGTTCTACCCTTCATGAGATTATCCATAGCTTTTTGAATTAATACTTCCGTTCTAGTATCAACGGAACTGGTAGCTTCATCTAGGATAAGTATCTTAGCGTCTGCAAGTACCGCTCTTGCTATGGTTAATAGCTGCTTCTGACCTTGTGAAATATTACTTGCTTCTTCATTCAATACCATCTGGTATCCATCTGGTAACGTACGAACAAAATGGTCAACCTGAGCTGCCTTTGCTGCTTTAATAACTTCCTCGTCGGTTGCATCTAACTTACCATAGCGGATGTTATCCATAATAGTACCATTGTATAGCCACGTATCTTGAAGAACCATGCCAAACTTAGAACGAAGGTCGGAACGAGCAAAGTCTTTGGTATTATAACCATCAACATAGATAGCTCCACTATTGATTTCATGGAATCTCATCAATAATTTAACCATCGTTGTTTTACCAGCACCTGTAGGTCCAACAATTGCTACTTTCTGTCCAGCTTTTACCTTAACTGAGAAGTCTTTAATAACTACTTGTTCCGTATTCTCATAACCAAAACGTACATGTTCAAAAGTTACATCACCCTTAAGATTAATATCGTTCATTGCAACCTTTACATCATCTTTGCTTTCCTCTTTTTCTTCTAAGAATTCAAAGACACGCTCTGCAGCTGCTACCATCTGTTGAATTTGATTCGAAATGTTAGCAATCTGTGTGATAGGCTGAGTAAAGGAACGAACATACTGAATAAATGCCTGGATACCACCAATGGTCATAGTTCCACCTGCTGCCATAGAAGCACCAACAATACAGATTAATACATAACCAAGATTGCCTACAAAACTCATAATTGGCATCATTAATCCAGAAAGGAAATTTGATTTCCAAGCACTCTCATAAAGCTTTTCGTTCTCTTTATCAAACTTTTCGAGAGATTTTTCTTCTCCATTAAACGCTTTGACTACGAGGTGTCCACCATACATTTCCTCTATATGTCCATTCACGCGTCCAAGATATTTTTGTTGACCTTGGAAATACTTTTGTGACTTCTTTACAACTCCCATTACCAAAATCAAGGAGAATGGTAGGATTAAAACTGCAATGATGGTTAATTTCCAACTGATGGAGAGCATCATAATCAATACACCAATAACAGAGGTCACTGAAGTAATTAACTGCGTAATGCTCTGATTTAATGTCATATTTAGGGTATCCACATCATTTGTAATTCTTGATAATACTTCTCCATGACTTGTTTTGTTATAATAGCTAAATGGAAGCTTATTCATCTTCTTCATAATAGCATTTCTTAGATTATAAGCCATATCTGTAGATACACCAGACATCAAATGTCCTTGCATATACGAAAATATTGCACTAATTACATAAAGACATACTAACCACAACATTATAGTAGCAATGTAGGAAAAATTAATTCCTCCATCAGTTCCAGAGATTTTCCCCATAATGCCACTCGTAATTTCATCGGTTGCTTTCGCTAAAATCTTAGGTCCTACGATTGTAAATACCGTGGAGATAGCTGCAAATAATATAACAAAGAAAATTTGTATACGAAACGGTGCTAAATAAGACATTAACTTTCTCAAACTGCCCTTAAAGTTCTTTGCCTTCTCACCGCCCATACCCATACCGCCCATCGGACCACCCATTGGTCCTTTCATTCGGCGCTGCGGTTCCTTAGGAGTTACGTTTGATTCTTCACTCATGCTAATTCCTCCTTTGACAACTGGCTTTCCGCAATTTCTTGATACTCTTTACAATTAGCCAATAGCTCTTTATGAGTACCTATACCAACTACTTTACCTTCATCTAATACTATAATTTGTTCTGCATTCATAATTGTACTGACACGCTGTGCTACAATTAACACGGTAGCATCCGATGTGTATTTCTTTAAAGCAGCACGAAGTGCGGAATCTGTTTTAAAGTCTAATGCTGAAAAACTATCATCAAAGATATAAATCGGTGGTTTCTTCACTAACGCTCTTGCAATGGATAAACGCTGTTTTTGTCCTCCACTAACATTCGTACCACCTTGTGCAATCGATGTCTTAATACCATCCTCTGTGGAGTCAACAAAATCTTTTGCCTGAGCAACCTCAATTGCTTTCTCAATTTCATGATCTTCTGCCAACTCTTTTCCATAACGTATGTTGGATTCAATATCACCGGTAAATAATACACCCTTTTGTGGTACATATCCAATTAGATCTCGAAGTTCTTCCTGTTTTATGTCTCTAATATCAACTCCATCAATTTCAATGCAACCTTTCGTAACATCATAAAATCTAGGTACTAAGTTAATGAGAGTTGATTTACCAGAACCAGTGGAGCCAATAAATGCTGTTGTTTCTCCTGGCTTTGCAGTGAAGCTAATATGCTGCAATACATCTGATTCTGCATTATGATAACGGAAAGATACATCCTTAAATACAACTTTGCCCTGAACGCTTTTTCCATTTTTCTTAGCATCTTCCACTAAGCTAACTGCTTGCTTTTTGTCAGTTATCTCAAGAGTGGTATCCAGTACTTCTCGAATACGAACTGCAGAAACAGAAGCTCTTGGAACCATAATAAACATCATTGCTATCATTAAGAAGGACATGATAATTTGCATTGCATATTGCATAAAAGCGAGCATATCACCAATCTGCAAAGTAGAATCTGCAATGGCATGACTACCACTCCACACGATAACTAATGTGACACAGTTCATTATAAGCATCATAGCTGGCATCATAAATGCCATCGTTCTTTGTACAAAGCGATTCGTTTTACTTAACTCACCATTGGCAACTTCAAAGCGATTTTCTTCATAACCTTCATTACCAAACGCACGAATTACCATCATACCACTTAAGTTCTCACGGCTAACTAAGTTAAGTCGATCGATTAACTTTTGTAATGATTTAAACTTTGGTAATGCAATAGAGAATATAATAGCGATTAATCCAAGTAATACAACGACAGCAACTGCAATAATCCAACTTAAAGATACCGATTTATTAACTGCAAAGATAATACCGCCGATACCCATAATTGGGGCATAGCACATCATTCGAATTCCCATAGTAATTAACATCTGAACCTGCTGAATATCATTCGTAGTTCTTGTAATCAAGGATGCTGTTGAGAATTTATCATATTCGGCGCTTGTAAAGCTTTCTACTTTAGCAAATACATCTCTTCTCATACGCTGTGCCACTCTCGCTGACATTCTAGAAGCAAAAAATCCAACGAAGATGGCAGCTATAACACCCGCTAATGCAATCGCTAGCATTTTTAATCCAGTAAGTATAATGTATGTTCTTTGTATATGGTTGATATTCATCCCAAGTTCTTCATAAAACATCTTTGTGAACGTAACACCTATTTGTGCATGTAGGAAAGTATCACCATCCGATGCAATCTGAATAAATTCTGCCATAGCTTCTTTTGGCATAGCCTGAATCATCGGAAGTATCTCATATAGCTTCTCTGTAGTCATTCCAGCAAAATTTTCGTTTGAATCTTCCGAATTTGTTGTTTCGTTGGTCTGACCAGCTTGTTGTTCCGCTTGCTTTTGTATCATGGTAACAAATGCTAATGCTGCCTTACCATAACTGTTTTCTATTGGAACTAATTCTTCTTTGCTTAGATCTTTTCTTACATATATGGATTCCTGATTTAATAACTCATAATCATTACGATAATCATTTGCTTCTGTGGAATCCTTATCAATGTATTGATAAGCGTTTAGAAATTGTTGTTTGTCATCTTCTGTCATAAAGGCAGTGATAAAAGTTATCCCTTTTTCACTGATGGCCTTTGGTGCCTGCTCTTCTATACCACTATTTTGAATACCATTCGTTACTATGTCACTCATTAGGGTTGGTAAGCTTAAGTCACTCATCGCTTGACCAAACAAAAGCAAAATACAAAGCACCACAACCCCTACAAAGGGTTTAAGGTATCTCATTATTAATTTCATGCTTTTTCCTCCTTGTCATTTTCCATATCATCTACTGCTTTTGCAATTTTTACCATTATCCCACGCACAGTTATAATCTCTTCTTCTGTCAATGACTCAATAAGCTGTCGATGAAATTTTTTCATCGTACACCCTACCTCCTGCGCAATCTTCTTGCCCTCCTCACTTAAAATAAGTTTATATTTTAAAACCCCAGGACTCGTATAGTCTCGAAAAACGTAACCTTTTTCTTCTAACACATTAATAGCTCTGGAGGTATTTGCCTTATCCACACAAAGTTTTTCACATAATTCTTTAAATGTCATCCCCTCTGAATGGTGCATCAATACGACAAGATACATGGCATGAATACTGGAAAGCCCATATGGTTTTAACGTCTCCTGCTGTCGCCTTTGTGCCATTTTTTTGATTTTATCAAACCAGATGGGAAAGTATTCCGACCTATGATCATTCATATTAATCCTCCTTCTCTTAACATTAGTTAAAAAAACAAACGCAATCGATTAAAAAGCAAAACTGTTGACTACTCAACAGATTGCTATTCTAGCA
Organism: Bacillota bacterium; assembly: GCA_023387655.1. Taxonomy (GTDB): domain Bacteria; phylum Bacillota; class Clostridia; order Lachnospirales; family Lachnospiraceae; genus Lachnoclostridium. Next base: position 4,247 of record JAEWHR010000062.1, on the reverse strand, counting down.
CCATTTTGTTGAGTAGTCAACAGATTTTTTTCATATTTTATATTAAATTTATTATTTACATCCTTCTTTTATTTATCCCTGAAATATTGCGTTTTTCATTTATTTTTTAGATTTTTCAATGAAGAAAATCTCAGTTACTAATCAATATTATGATATAAAATAACTTATCTTTGACACATCTATGTCATTGTTTTGTCATTTTTTACCATTATAATCAGTTTGTAGCTTAAGTACTTAATGTTAGGAGGTTGAACATGAAACAAAAGAAATTTACTAAGATTATTTTCACCCTTTTTCTTACCATACTCATCAGTTTTCCATACAATACCGTTTATGCTGCCAGTCTTCCTACTGGGAATTTTGATGTAGCAACTGATACAGCCTATAAACTAGAACTCGACTATCAATTATTAAATCCTATCTTTAGTACAAATGATAATGCAAATTCTGTTACTTCCTCAATTACTCTTCCAACTGTGTGTGCTAACCAATCAACCGTTATTTGGTATTCTGATAATCCTGCCATTATTAGTACGACTGGTAAAGTTACAAGACCTACTGGATCGGACACTATAGTTACCTTATCAGCAATCTTGATTAACAACAATCAAACAAGAGTAAAACAGTTTTCCTTACTTGTAAAAGGTACTCAAGTCATTGTACCTAATATAACTGGTGTTAATGATAATTATATTGTTGCTGAAGAAGAGACATTAGTCCTAAGTGGAATGGTATATGCAACAACCAAATTAACAAATGTCACCGTACAGTTATGTAAAAACGATTGGTACAATACGAAAGTTCTTTCAGAAGTAAAAGTAAATCCACAAGCAACTAGCTATAATCTAAATAGTGTATACTTTGATACTGATTATTTAGATTTATCGGAAGGGACATATCTAATAAAAATTTTTGTTACTTCAGAAAATTATTTTGATACTACGAATCCATTAAAAGTGTCTACCTTAACAGTAACCGAAGATAAAGATGAATTATTAGATGACGAGCGCGATATACTCTCCATTATATTCTCAAATAGTGATAAATCTAGTAGCGTAATTTCTAATGTTATACTACCTGTGTTAGGAAAATATGGATGTACTATTTCATGGCAATCCTCCCATCCATCCATCATCAACTCTCAAGGTATTGTAACACGTCCATTATATGATACCAAAGTAAAATTAACCGCTACCATATCAATACATGGGATAAGTGTAAATAAGTCATTTAACCTCGTAGTTCTTGGCACTTATGTAAAGAATTCGATAACTATTAAACAAACCGAGACTATAAACAATAACAAGAATACCATTTCTTTAAGCTGGAGCTCTAATCTTCGTGGTCGCGATCATAAATCAGTTCGACAAACGACTATCCAGATTTACACCTATGGTACTAATGACCTTCGCTTTGAAATGACTGCGGATACCACACTTACTTCCTGTACCACAAGGTTAGACCCAGGAGTGTATACTGTACGAATCACTTATTTTTCTAATTCACGTAAAGCTATGGCTTCAGGAGAAACAACAATCGTTATGAAATAGACTATAAATAGCAAATGTGAAAGTCGTTATTTTCTAATTGTAGCATGAAAATATTTCTAACGTTTTCATTCTTTCAAATATTGGAACCATTCTAAGTAGAAAGCACTCAACTAAGATTTTGTTCTTAATTGAGTGCTTTCGCATACATCATATAGTCATTATAATGCTTTCCCATATCACATAATTATTATAATACTTTCCCATACATCAATAATTATTATAATACTTTCGATAAGAAATCCTTTAACCGTTGATTCTGTGGATTACCAAAGAATTCGGCTGGACTATTCTGTTCCTGAACTACACCTTGATCAATAAACATAACACGGTCTGCTACTTCTTTTGCAAATCCCATCTCATGTGTAACAACAACCATAGTCATTCCCTCTCTACCAAGTTCCTTCATAATATCTAGAACTTCACCAACCATTTCAGGATCTAATGCGGAGGTTGGCTCATCAAATAGCATAACCTCTGGATCCATGGCAAGCGCTCTAACAATTGCTATTCTCTGTTTTTGTCCACCGGATAATTGAGATGGATATGCATCTGCACGGTGAGCTAAACCAACACGTTCTAAAAGTTCAAGTGCTTTCTTCTTTGCTTCCTCTTCCGATTTTCCCTGAAGTTTCATAGGTGCAATCATTAGATTTTTCAATATTGTCATATGAGGAAAGAGATTAAAATGTTGAAATACCATTCCCATCCTCTGACGGTGTTTGTTGATATCTGTTGCTTTATCTGTAATGTCTACTCCTTCAAAGTATATCTTACCTTCCGTTGGAACTTCCAATAAGTTTAATGATCTTAAAAAGGTCGATTTACCAGAACCAGATGGCCCTACAACAACTACTACCTCACCTTTTCTTATCTCTTCATTGATTCCATTTAACGCATGTACTTTATTGTAAACCTTATGAAGGTTTTCTACTTTGATAATAACTTCTGCATCAGTGGTCACTGCTTCTCAACCTCCTCTCCAAAGAATTAACTAGTTTCGTAAAGATAATAACTAATACCAAATATATTAATGCAACTGCAATGAGCGGCATAAAAGCATCATAGGTACGACCACGAATGATATCTCCGGCTTTTGTTAAATCTTCTAAAGCAATATATCCGCAGATTGAGGTTTCCTTTAATAAAACAATAAACTCATTACCAAGCGCTGGTAAGATATTCTTAATTGCCTGAGGCAAGATAATGATTCGCATAGTCTGAGCATAAGTAAATCCAAGACTTCTTCCTGCTTCAAACTGGCCTTCATCCACTGCCATAATACCGGAACGTACAATCTCTGCTACATAAGCACCAGAATTTAACCCAAAGGCTAACACTGCTACGAACACTTTATTTATGTTTACAGATCCAAAGATAACAAAATAAATAATCAATAACTGTACCATAACCGGTGTACCACGAATTACCGTAATATAAATATTACACAAAAAATTTAAAATTCGCAACTTTCCAGTTTTAGTATAAGTGGAACGAATTAATGCTATGATAAAACCAAGTAATGCACCTATCATTACCGCAAAAAAGGTTACTACTAATGTAATAATTAATCCCTTTACTAGGTACATATAACGATCATCTTCTATAAAATTTAGTACAAAACGATCACTAAACTCTTGAAATTTATTTGCTATTTTCTCAAACATTGTTAACTCAACACTTCCAAACAAACCGTAACCCCCTTACAAAGTAAATCTTTACTTCACTTCACTTCACTTCACTTCCAAGTGTTTTTACCCAAAATCACGTAAAGAAACGTTCGCATTAGCGGACGTTTCCTTATGCCTAACACTATCTAAACTGATTCAATTCTTACGCTTATATATGCTTACTCTTTTTTATAGATATTCTTTTATATATAATCTCTATATTAATATTCTTACTCTCTTATATAGATCTTGTTACTCTTTAACATAAATATTGTTACTCTTTAACAATGATTACCTGACGTCCAGTATAATAGCTTTCTGTGAAATCGATAGACTGTCTACGTTCTTCATTATCCGTTAAACCTGCTACACCAATATCAGCTTTACCAGAAGTAATACTTGCAATGATAGAGTCAAATAACATATCTTCTACCTCAAGCTCCATGCCTAAGATATCTGCAATAGCCTGTGCCATATCTACATCAAATCCAACAACTGCATTATTTTCAATGTATTCATATGGAGGAAACTCTGCATTCGTAGCCATGATTAGAGTTCCATTTGGACGTTCCACATCTTTTTTAACGTAAGGGGTAGATCCTTCCACATTTCCAATATAATAATCAATAATTCCCTGTAAAGTACCATCTTCTTTAATCTGAGCAATCGCAGCATTAATCTTATCTTTTAATTCCGTATTATCCTTTGCAATACCAATTGCATATGCTTCTGTGGTATATTCTTCATCAATGATCTTTAATCCTTTGTTCTGCTCAACAAAAACCTTTGCTGGTTGATCATCAATAACCACCGCATCAATCTTACCTTGCATTAAAGCTTGAACTGCCTCAAATCCTTTATTGTAATGCTCTACAGTTTTTACTCCTAGCTCTTTATCATCGCTAACTAAAATATCTCCTGTGGTACCGGTCTGAACACCTACTGTTGTTCCCTTTAAATCTGCAATGCTGTTAATCTTCACATTGCTTTTTGCACTACAGCCTGCAAGAGATGCCATCATCACACCTGC
>JAEWHR010000022.1 GCA_023387655.1 Bacillota bacterium | reverse complement strand
TAATTTAATAAATCAGGCATTAATAGAAGTGTTTTAGCCCGTGACAATAGTGCATGTCTTGAATTTTTAAGAGAGAGTAATTGAAATACCGTATTAATCTCCATAAACTGATTTCCACTTAGTTCATAAAATCTTTCCTTATCGTACATAGAAAACGCAAGCTCAAACATTCCTTCCGTTCTTTTATCACGGTAATGCACCGGATTTTCTAACAAGTTTCCGTCTTCATCCAAAAGTCCAAAATCAACTCCCCAAGTATCAATCCCTACGCTATGGAAGGTAACCTTTGATGCTTTTTGAAGACCAATTTTAATGTCATGCATCAGACGTAATACGTCCCAATATAACGTCTGATTAAGTTGCACCGGTTCATTTAAAAACCGGTGCAGTTCCTCTAACCTTATCCGTTCACCATCATAATTTCCAAGTATCGCTCTTCCGCTGGAGGCTCCAAGGTCGATGGCTAATACATTTTTCCCTTTTTCCATGAATTAGCGATACATTGGACCATATGTCGCACACGCTCTATAGTCCTGTCCTTCCTTATCCATACCAAAAGCATTCCATGCAGCCGGACGGAAAATCTTATCCTCTGGGACATTATGCATTGCTACTGGAATTCTTAACATGGAACAAAGGGTAATTAAATCTGCTCCAATATGTCCATAACTAATCGCACCATGATTAGCACCCCAATTATTCATAACATCATAAGCGGTATTAAAAGCACCTTTTCCAGTTGTTCTTGGCGCAAACCAAGTGCATGGCCAAGTATAATCGGTTCTCTTCCATAGAATATCTGACACTTCATCTGGAAGTTTCACTGTATAGCCTTCTGCAATCTGTAACATTGGCCCTAGTCCTTTTACTAGATTTAAACGAATCATTGTACAAGGCATCTGGGCTTGTGTTAAAAATCTTGAAGAGTATCCACCACCACGGAAATATCCATTATCCGCAGCATTCCATGTAGTTGCATTTAAGATTGCTTCTTGATCATCTTCACTTACTTCATACCAAGGTTTCATTACCCCATTACCAGCAGCATCCTCAGCTTCACCGCAAGCATCAAGGCAAGCAGCACCGGAATTAATTAAATGAATGATACCTCCAGATTCTTTTGCAACTCCTTCAAGTTCATATCCGGTAGCTTTTTTCACTGCTTCTGGACTCCAGTAGGTACGCACATCGGCAAAAATCTGAGCTGTATTCGTTAATAATTTACTAAATAACATCCCTAGACCATTTAATACGTCATTTTCAGTTGCTAAAATATAAGGTTCTCTTACACCATTCCAATCAAAGGAAGTGTTAAGTAATGCTTCTGGAAAATCACAGTTTGGATAAAAATCAGTCCATTGACGTTGTCCCTGAAAACCTGCTGCTATCGCATTATGACCGGACATTTCCTCTTCACAGCCTTCTGGAAGATTAGCATTCCCATTCATTAAATCCTTAATGATACACATCATTTTTACAAGGAATTCCCAATCTTTTTCTTTCTGCTCTGGTGTTTTTTGAACTTCTTTTGGATTCTTATCAAATCCTTCCTTACATTTTTCTTTTGTCCATGCAAGAGCCTTCTCATATTCTTCTTTATCGTAGATTTCTTCTGCCATACGACGTATAATCTCTACCTCATCAACAGACTCAACTCGCATTCCAAGATACTCTTCAATAAATGCCGGATCAATAATAGAACCACCAATACCCATACAGATAGAACCAATCTGTAGATAAGATTTCCCTCTCATGGTTGCAGCTGCTACAGCGGCACGTCCAAAGCGAAGTAACTTTTCTTTCACATCCTCTGGAATTTCTTGATTATCCGCATCTTGAACATCATGTCCATAGATACCAAAGGCAGGTAACCCTTTTTGAGCATGGGTTGCTAATACCGAGGCAAGATAAACGGCACCCGGACGTTCTGTTCCATTAAATCCCCAAACGCCTTTGATGGTCATTGGGTCCATATCCATTGTCTCTGCTCCATAACACCAGCAAGGTGTAACTGTTAAAGTGATATCTACTCCTGCTTTCTTAAACTGTTCTGCACAAGCCGCAGTCTCTCCTGCTCGTCCTATCGTGGTATCCGATATAATTACTTTTACCGGTTCTCCATTCGAATACCGTAGATTTTCCTCAAATAATTTTGCTGCTGCTTTTGCCATTCCCATTGTTTGATCCTCTAAGGATTCTCTCACCTTAAGATATCCTCTTCTGCCGTCAATGGTTGGTCTGATTCCGATAATCGGATACTCTCCTATTAGTCTGTTTTTTGCCATATGTAACTTCCTCCTTTTATGTTTTTAAATTTTTTTATGTAATTTCAGTAGGCACGTTATCAAGAACTTTGTTCTTGATAACGGAAGTATTTGCCGAGGATTATGCAGGCACAAACAATGCATGTCTAGTGTGAAGTTTTAGAATTTCTTAGGTGGCGTCTTTTGGCGCCTTAGAAATTCCGTGAGAAAGAATTTTTATTTGTCTTTCTCACTTCACACTACCCTCATTATAATATTTTACCTAGAAGTAATCTTGTGTTATAATGGCATAAAAATATAACAATATTCACAGAAAGGTTTCTTATGCAGGATATTCGATTACATGAGTTCAAACAAAGGGGCACCGTAGATTTCCCAATAGAATATCATTATATAGACCATACACACCCGCAGTATGAGATGCCTTTTCATTGGCATATGGAATATGAAATTATTCGGATTTTAGAGGGAAGGTTTCAACTGATCCTTGAAGGGACAGAATATCTTCTTAAGAAAGACGATATTGCTTTTATAAGAGATGGCAAACTACACGGTGGTTCACCAAAAGATTGTACCTATGAATGTATTGTGTTTGATTTTAATCTTTTACGCCAAAGAAATTTTTTAACTGATACATTCCTTAGAAAAATAGCCCACCAAAAGATTAATATACCTCCAGTACATAATAAAACATGCATTACATCACCAATAATTTCGATGTTTGATGCAATCCGTTCTGAAGAAGCAGGATATGAGCTAACTGTTTTAGGTTCCTTATTATTATTTTTTGCAGTTCTTCAACAAAACGAATGCTACAGTAAAACAGAGGAATCTGAACTTAAGTCTCAAAAATCTAT
>JAEWHR010000245.1 GCA_023387655.1 Bacillota bacterium | reverse complement strand
AACGAGGGATCGTAAAAAAGAAGTTAAACACTAATACACTCACAATGGAGGAAACAAGACTATATATTCTTTGTGTCGTTAAAACTGCTGTGATTAATACACTTAAGATATATACCGTAATAATATTTGCTTCACTAAATCCAAGACCATAGAACAAATATCCAAGCATGGTGGCAAGTATCAGTATTACAACACTCTTTATTACATCTTGAAGCACAAAGGTAACTTTCTGCTCTTTTATTCTTTTTGCCTTATAAAGACTAGCATCATTATCTGGAATGATGTAAATATCCAAATTAGGTGACAGGATTGTTAATTTTTCCGTTAAAGAAGGTTTCCCAAAGAAATATTTTCGTCTCGCATTATTTCTCCCGACTACTACTTTCGAAACTCCACTAATTCTAGCAAACTCTGAAATCTGTAAAGCAATATCATCCCCAGAGACTGTTTCAATATTTGCACCTAATTGTTGGGCTAGACGTAGATTATTTTGAAGTCTTTTTTTGTTTTCCTCACTAAGAACTGAAAAATCAGATGTTTCAACATATAATGCAGTAAACGTTCCCTTAAACGCATTTGCCATTCTTGCAGCTGTCCTAATAATTTTACTATTTGTGGGGGAGGAGGAAATACAAACTAAAATATGTTCGTCTGTAAAATACTCCGTCCCCAGAGCAATTCGTTGCTTATCTGAAATTTTATTAACACGATCGGCACAGCGGCGAAGAGCAATTTCACGTAGTGCTACCAGATTCTCCTCGCTAAAAAAGTTTCTTAATGCATTCTTTGCTTGTTCTTCTCCATAGATATAACCATTATGTAGCCTCTCGATCAACTCAGCTGGCTCAATATCCACCAATTCCACTTGATCAGCATTATCAAAAACATGATCTGGTATTCTTTCCCTTACTATAATCCCTGTAATCGTGGTTACGATATCATTTAAGCTTTCTATATGCTGTACATTTACTGTGGTATAAACATCAATTCCTGCTTTTAACAGCTCTTCAATGTCCTGATACCGCTTTAAATGTCGACAGCAATCTGCATTCGTATGTGCAAGTTCATCCACCAGTATAATCTGAGGCTTTCTTTTGATTGCTGTATCCAAATCAAACTCTTTTAACGATATTCCTTTATAATTCACCTTTCGTACTGGTAAACACTCTAAACCTTCTAATAATTTCGCCGTTTGAGGGCGTTTATGCGGTTCTACATATCCTACAACGACATCTTGCCCTTTACTCTTGGCAACATGTGCAGCTTCAAGCATGGTAAACGTTTTTCCTACTCCTGCTGCATAACCAAAGAATATCTTTAGATGGCCTCTGGTTTCATTTTTTTCATGACCATAAAGACGTCGTAACAATTCATCTGGATTTGCTCGTTCCTCTTGCATAAATTCCCTCCGACTACTCTTATCTATCTCATAATATTGTTATAATATATTTTTTCAAAAATTACTATAAGAATAAAATTACATGTTAATAATAATACCATGCTTAACCATGATATTACTCTAAGATACCTTCCAACATCAAATTAACCTTTAAAACATTCACCGTCTCTTCTCCAAAGATTCCAAGGAACTTACTGTCAGTACATTTCTTAATGATATTTCTTACCTCTTCTTCCGTCATATCGTTATTTCTTGCTAACCTCTTTACTTGATAATTCGCTGCTGCAACCGAGATATGAGGGTCCAAGCCACTACCAGAGCAAGTAACTAAGTCTACTGGTATTTTGGTATCACCCATTTCAGGATGGGCAGTACGTATCATTTCGACACGTTCCTCAACTAACTGTTCGTATTCCTCGCTGACAGGGCTTAGATTGGATGGAACCCCATAAAGAAGAGGAGTCCCATCTTCCCCTTTCAATGTTGTCAGATCTAGATTCATAATTCTTCCCCACATATGGTTATCATCGTCAAAGTATTGACTAAGTAACTCACTACCATAAGTTTTTCCATTTACTTCAATCATACTACCATTCGCTTGTTTCGGAAAGAAAATATTAGCTAACCCAGTAACTAAAAGTGTATATATACCACCGCAAAGAATGGTAAATACCACAAACAAGCCAATGGATTTTAATAACAAACGATTTGTTCCTTTCATAACATAACCTCCAAAATTAAGCCGTGCTATACAAGATGAAATGCAACTAACAATATATCAATCAACTTTATAAAGATAAATGGTGTTATAATACCACCAATCCCATAGATGAGAAGATTTCTAGATAAAAGCTTACCTGCAGGTACTTCTCTATATTTTACACCCTTTAAAGCAAGTGGAATTAAAGCAACAATAACTAACGCATTGTAGATAATTGCGGATAATACAGCACTTTCTGAGGAATGGAGCCCCATAATATTTAGTGCTCCAATGGAAGGATATATTCCCATAAATAATGCTGGGATTATAGCAAAGTATTTTGCCAGATCATTGGCAATTGAAAATGTCGTAAGACTCCCTCTGGTCATTAAAAGCTGTTTTCCAATACGAACAATTTCAATTAATTTTGTAGGCGAGGAGTCAAGATCAACCATATTACCAGCTTCTTTTGCTGCTTGAGTTCCTGAATTCATAGCAACTGCAACATCTGCCTGTGCAAGTGCAGGTGCATCATTCGTACCATCTCCCGTCATTGCAACTAGATGACCTTTCGCTTGATAGTCACGAATCATGAAAAGCTTTGCTTCTGGTGTTGCTTCTGCAAGAAAATCATCCACACCAGCCTCTGCTGCGATTGCCGCTGCCGTCAACGGATTATCACCGGTTATCATGATGGTCTTAATTCCCATCCTTCTTAAATCAGCAAATTTTTCCGAAACTCCTTGCTTTATAATATCCTTTAAATGAATAACGCCCAATACCTTAAAGTTTTTTGCAACCACCAACGGAGTACCACCTTGCTTTGAGATATTTTTTACAACCTCTTCGCATTCTTTAGAGTAGTTACTACCATGACTTAAAACATATTCTCTTACGGAGTCTGCAGCACCTTTTCTAATCTCCGTACCAGCATAATCAACGCCACTCATTCTGGTCTTTGCTGTAAATGGTACAAAAGTCATCGAAAAGTCAGAGAGGTTTCTTCCTCTAATTCCAAACTGTTCTTTTGCTAGGATAACAATACTTCTGCCTTCTGGAGTCTCATCTGCCATTGAAGATAGCTGAGCTGCATCTGCAAGTTCCTTTGGCGAAATACCGTCTACCGGAAGAAATTCAAAAGCTTGACGATTTCCTAAGGTTATGGTTCCTGTTTTATCAAGCATTAGTATATCGACGTCACCAGCTGCTTCAATGGCTCTGCCGCTCATTGCTAAGACATTCGCTTGATTTAATCTGCTCATACCCGCGATACCGATGGCTGAGAGTAAAGCTCCAATCGTTGTTGGGGCCAAACAGACCAATAATGCAATCAGTGTTGTGATGGAAGTTGGATTTGCAATTCCCTCCTGTTTTGATGTAAACACAGAATAAGAATATAACGATAAAGTAACCAAAATAAATATGACAGATAAAGATATCAAGAAAATCTGGAGTGCTATCTCATTCGGTGTTTTCTTTCTTGCTGCACCTTCAACCATTGCTATCATTTTATCAAGGAAACTTTCTCCCGCTTCATTCGTTACCTCAACTACAATCCAGTCAGAAAGGACCATTGTGCCACCTGTCACAGCACTACGATCACCTCCACTTTCACGAATCACTGGCGCAGACTCCCCTGTGATTGCACTTTCATCTACAGAAGCAGCTCCTTCGATTACCTCTCCGTCTGCTGGTATTTGCTCCCCAGCCTTCACAATTACAATATCACCCTTTTTTAAGGAGGAAGAGGGTACTTTCGTTATCTCCTCTTTCTTTTCAGGGGATGGAATCTTATGAGCATCTACATCTTTTTTTGCAGCCCTAAGTGAGTCTGCTTGTGCCTTACCACGTCCTTCTGCAATTGCTTCTGCAAAATTAGCAAATAACACAGTAAACCATAAGATAATAGCTATTAAGAAAGTATAACCAGAGGGTGCATCCTTCCATCCAACGAAAGATACTACCCATAAGACACTGGTTAAGATTGCAGATATATAAACAAGTAACATAACAAAATTTTTAGCTTGTATTCGTGGATCTAACTTTATAAATGAATCTTTGATAGCTCTTAGTATCATTTCTTTATTAGCAAGAGCACTTTTTGATTTTTCGACCATCGGAATGACCTCCTTTAAACTACACTGTTAAAATATTCTGCTATCGGACCAAGAGCTAATGCTGGGAAAAAGCTTAAAGCACCAATTAGTAAAACTACGAATATTAGCAAAAACACAAACATTGCATTGGTCGTTGACAAAGTACCTGCAGTTGTTGCTATCTTTTTCTTGTTTGCTAAGCTACCCGCCATTGCAAGAACTCCGATTATTGGTAAGAATCTAGCAAATATCATACATAGTCCAAGGCTTAGATTTAAAAATACGGTATTTGCAGCAAAACCAGCAAATGCAGAACCATTATTACCACCAGCAGAAGAATACGCATAAAGCATCTCTGAAAATCCATGTGCACCGCTGTTATTTAAACTATCAGCTACACTTGGTACTAATGCTGCTATACCACTTCCAACTAAGATAGCAATCGGTGTGGCTAAACAAATAAGCACAGACCACTTCATCTCATTAGGTTCAATTTTTTTACCTAAAAATTCTGGTGTCCTTCCAACCATTAGACCTGCGATAAAAACAGTTAATATGGCAAAACCAATCATTCCATATAATCCAGAACCAACGCCACCAAAGATTACTTCTCCTAACTGAATCATAAGCATTGGAATCATTCCGCCGATCGGAGTATAACTATCAAGCATAGAATTCACAGAGCCACTAGAAGCTGCTGTAGTAAAGGCTGACCAGGTTACAGAATCCGTAATACCAAATCTTGCTTCTTTTCCTTCCATATTACCGCCAGCTTGATTTAAAGTACTGGTGTCCACTGCGCTATTGCTAGATAGTGCTGTTGTTCCTGTTTGCTCGTTCACTGCAATTACAGTAAGGGCGATTACCAGACATAAAAACATTGCGCTAAATATGGCGATTCCTTGCTTCTTGTTTCTCACATTTCTACCAAAGGTAAATACAAGAGAAACCGGAATTAGCAGAATCGATAACATCTCTATTAGATTCGTAAATGTATTCGGATTTTCAAGAGGATGTGCTGAATTGGTTCCATAATATCCACCGCCATTGGTTCCTGTTTGTTTAATTGCTACTTGACTTGCAACAGGCCCTTGAGGTACCATCTGTTCGGTAATAATCTTAGCATCCTTAACTACCAGGCCATCTACCATAACTTCATGATGTACTTCATCTATCTTAGCATCTTTAAGTATGTTTCCACTTGCATCCATAACAACTGGTTCTAATAAGGTCACAGTTTTTGGAGCGTTAAAATTCTGAACTACACCACCAAAGACTAGGCATAGAGATAACACAAGATTTATCGGAATTAAAATATGCAGAATAATCCTTGTAATATCTACAAAAAAGTTACCAAGCCCTTCTGATTTAACCTTAATAAATCCACGAATTAATGCAAATAAAATAGCAATCCCAGTGGCCGCTGATACGAAATTTTGTACCGTAAGACCCATTGCTTGAGAAAGATAACTTAATTGGCTCTCTCCACTATAGGCCTGCCAGTTGGTATTGGTGACAAAACTCGCCGCGGTATTTAGCGCAAGATCCCAAGACATCCCTTTCACCCCCAGTGGATTGCCTGGTAAGAACCCTTGCAATAGTAACAGTAAAAATAAAACCAAAAAACCTACTCCTGAAAATAACAATACGCTTAGTAAATAGCGTTTCCAGGTCATTTGTTCTTCCTTGTGAACACGTAATATACGATAGATTAGATTTTCACAAGGAACTAATATCTTTGAAAATAAAGTTTTTTCTCCATTCATAACTTTTCCGATATAAGTTCCCAATGGAATGCTTATTACTACCAGAATACTTAAGTATCCGATATACGGAAGTATCATCTTTATCATATCCTTCACCTCGAAACATAACGTTAACTTTTCTTTTACAATCTTTCAAATTAGTTTTTATCCATGATGTACAGTTTGATTATTAGGTATTTCAATCAGTCTATTCGGTACCCCTCCTTTTCTTATCCATCATAACATCCCTAGTTTTAAGATTGTGTAAGGGTAACATTACAAGGGATTAAGATTGTATAAAGATAGCACTCTGGGAAAAAATCATGTGATAAATAAAAGAGATGGTGAAAAACTTTTGAATTGAAAATTTACATAAAATTTACGCCTTGTTTTGACTATAGAAGCCAATACAAGGCGTAAAATTTTACTTTCGATATAATACGTAATCCGTAATTTCCTTCTTAAATCCAACCATAGATAGTGCTTCTTCTGCTTCTTTTGGATACTCCTTTATCACTACTCTGTTACTAGCTGGATAAAAACATTTTCTCTCATAGTCCAGAACAAATTGTTCTAGGGCACTTTTAAGGTCCTCGTATTCAAATACCTTTAATGTTTTCCCTTGACGCTCAAACACCGCAATTGGTACTCCGCTTGATAATGCAACTACGGTACCTGCTACTTGAATGAAAGAACGGTCCCTCTCGTAAGGAAAGTATTTTCCCCATATTTGATATGGGTCCATCGCGGCTAACCATAGGATTTCTTTTTTCGGATGTTCGAGTGTATACATTGTGGAAATAAAATCTTTTTCACGAATAAATTGTATTCCTGAGAGCCCTTCCACAAAATACCCTCTTCTCGCTCTTTGGGTATATTCCCATACACTAAGTTCCTTTAATGCATCTGACCAAGTGATTCCTCTAACAGTCTCCCTACATACAATGACAACTTGATCAAATAATCGATCTAACGTTTCTTCTATCGTTACTTCTTTTAATGGCCTAACTACTTCATATCTACCAGAGGTCATAACCATGACCCTAGCATTCACTATCTGCCTTACATTACCCTTCTTAAGTTTTTCTCCATTTAACCACATTCTAACTGGTACAAAACTATCCGCACAAACAAGCCCCTTCTCTAGTAAGGAAAGAATTGCTTCATAAGGAGATTTTCCAGAAAGCATTGATGTAAGACTATTTAAAAAACTAGCACCTCTTTTTTGTAAGGCTTCATAAAGAATTTGCTCCGTTTCCTCTAAAGGAGGCTCAGGAGCTTTAAGAGAAGCTTCCCAATCAATGTCGTCGCTATATTGAAACCTTACCCCTTCCTTGGTTACCCTATATTGGAACCCCCCTTGTGAAAGAAGGGAGTCCAGTAAATCAGGTCTGTATTTTGCAACTCTAGCAGGAAGCAATACACTTTCTAATAAAGAAGGCTGGAATACTTGTCCGACAAATTGTTCCAGTACCTTACTAAGTTGCTCCTTGGGTGATGCTGTTATAACGGTCTTTCCAGCCAAAAGCGCTGCAAATCGCTCTTTAGGCTGAGTTTTAATTTGATCTCTTCGCTCATAAACTGTAAGCTTTAGTGCCTTTTCATAAGGCGTCCTATGATAATAATATTCTTCTTGCTTAATAAGCGATCCTTGCTCACATAAGGAAGATAAATTCGTAAGTATTACATCTTCCGGTAAGAAATAACGCTCCATAAGCTGTTTTACCGTCTGTCCACCACGATACCTGACTGCTCGTCTCATAATCTGCTGACAGGCTTGTTCTTCTTTATGAATCAATGCATCCTCATATAGTTTAATCTGTTCAGCTGCAATCCATAATCCTGGCTCAATATAGCATACCTGACCTTCGCTAACTAGAGTTAATAACCAGTCTATAGGTACCTGAAGTTCTCCTGCAATCATATCTCCTTCTATCATTAAGAGGGTATGAAGCTCTTGTTCATTCATAGGTAAACTTACTCTTTTTGAGACTTCCTCTATCATCTTATGCTCTGGTTGTAGATTATCTGCCTGTTCTAGAGCCTTTCTTGATGCATCTAATATTCCCGTTGTTAAAGGAGCGTAATCATACATCATGGAGCCTTCGGTTTGTCGCCGAAAAGGTAGTGACATAGGGGAAGGAAGTTCTAAAAACATCTCCCTTACTTCAATAGTATTGGATAATATTCCATGAATCACGTATTCAATCCCAGGTAGATTCCAGATATCTTCTAAGCACTCTCGCTTCGTTTCTTTAATAATTGGATGATTTTCATAGGACAATATGGAATCTAGCATCTGTGCACAACGCATACGTTGAACCCACAATGGTTGTCTTCCATTTTTTCGAACTCCCATCATCATTGCTCTACCCATATTGTAACGGAAAGATATCTGAAAAAGTGGCGTAGCAATTAGTTTCGCCTCCAGCACTCCTCTTAACGTAACTGGCGAAATCAAAGTCAATAATCCTTCTGGTAATGGCTGACCATCATAAGGAAATAGTAAAAATCCATCATCGTCTGCCACATAATTGATTACTCTTTGTAAGGTCTTACTTGCAGCTTCTTGAATCAAAATAGCAAGTGGCTCATTCACTTCTCTTCCAAATACAGAATGTACCATCATCTGAAAACAACCTGCTTCGTCCTTAAAGTGTTCAATTAGAATTGTTTTATCATCTGGTAGGCAACCCGTTGCTTTTAACTGTCGCCTTATAAATTCATAAACTCCCGTCGCAGCAGCTTGGTCTAATCCAAATTCCTTCAAATCCTCTAATAAACAATCTGCCTCATTTGCACGGGAAAGTTTACGAAGTAGTTCCCCAAAAGCCAAACCAGTTTTTATCCCTCTTCCTTTTTTCTCACCCTTCCAAAAAGGAAGTTTTGCATTTCCTGATGATGCAGGAGCTACAATAACGGCATCTTTTTGAATGCTCACAATCTTCCAGCCAAAGGTTCCAAGTAAAAATTTCTCTCCTACTCTAGATTCATAGACGAATTCCTCATCAAGTTCACCAAGCTTTACGCCTTCTTCACTTTTCACCTGATATAACCCTTTATCAGGAATCGTTCCTCCAGCAGAAACTGCTAACATTCGGCTATAAGGGTCACCTTCCACTCTTTCATGAATTCTATTATAAAGAATCCTTGGTCTGACTGGAATCTCCCTTTCATGCTCATAATCTCCAGCTAACATTTTCAAAACATCACGAACATCCTCGATGGTTACTTCCTTAAATGGATAAGCTCGTGGCAAAATATCTAATACCTCCTGTACTTCATACCCTTCTCCCGTTGCCATGGAAACGAGATGTTGCGCAAGTACATCAAGACACATTCTAGGAGGTTTGGCATATTCCACCTTACCTTGTCTTGCAACCTCTGCAGTGAGTCCACAATAAAGCCCCTCCATTGGTGCTCTAGGAAACATCTGCATTACACTTACTCTATCAGGGTTATGTCCTGCACGACCTAATCTTTGCATTGTACTTGATATTGTCATTGGACATCCTATTTGAAATACTTCATCAATTTCTCCAACATCAATTCCAAGCTCCATGGAAGAGGTAGCACAAAGAAGTCGTAGTTTCCCATCTCTTAGAGATTGTTCTACCTCTAATCTTTGTTCCTTTGATAGGCTTCCATGATGAGTTCTTGCAAATCCCTCCCCACCAATCTGATTCACATAGTGCGCCAATTTTTCCGCAAATCGTCTGCCTTCCACAAAAGCGATGACGCTTCGTGCCTTATTACAGGAATCATAGATGATTGCTGCTATTTCCTCCCAAATGGGGGTCTTTCGTATCCCAACTTCTTCCGACAATGGGCTAGTAATTAAAAACTTTACTTTCTTATTCATCTTAGGAGCAACAATTTTTGCTGGTCCTGGTGAAAGATAATTTGCAGCTAAACCAAGTGGCTCAATGGTAGCAGATAATCCAATACGTTGTAGTGGTTTTCCGCATAATTTATCAAGTCGAGCAATGGAAAGCATTAGATGTGCGCCACGTTTGGAATCAATAAGAGCGTGTAACTCATCTATAATAACGGTTTTCGCTGTTTTTAATATTCCCTGCCCAGATTTACTAGTAAGAAGCAAATAAAGTGATTCTGGTGTCGTAATTAGGATATGAGGAGGATGCTTTATCATCTGTCTACGCTCTTGCGGTGTGGTATCACCGGTTCGTAGCGCTATCGAAATGCTAGGAATTGTTTTTCTATTTTTAGATTCTTTTCTTACTTCTAATTCAGCCTCTTTCTCTTGTTTGATTATCTCACCTAAAATACCGTGTAGAGGCTTTTTTAAATTTTCTCTAATATCTCCTGCAAGTGATTTTAAAGGAGAAACATAGATGACGTAAAGCTCTTCCTTTAATTTTTCATCTCTTGCTAAGTTCATCAATCTATCAATATATACTAAAAATGCAGACAGAGTCTTACCAGTACCCGTTGGTGCAGATACCAGCGTGTCAAATCCATCCTCAATACTTCTCCAGGCTTCCTTTTGTACTATCGTTGGTTCACCCAGAGTTTGCTTAAACCACCTTGTTGTAACAGAATTAAACATCTCCATGGAATCTATTGACATCTATAATATTTCCTCCTAATAAAGCCATATTAACTCCTCTTCACATACAACCTTTTTCACGAATATATTGCTTCGAGTCTAACTAATAATACCATAGATGCCATTATTTGTAAAACGTGTGAGATGTATTAAATTAGTGCACTAGCACGCAAAGTTCGTTCAATAAAATCGTAGTGATTTTTAATTCCACTAAGGCCCTTCTCAAGATTCCTATTTTTTAGCCCTTCCAGGATCATTCTATGGCACTCTCTTTCATATTGGCGTTCTTCCTCATTCATATTCGATAAATTAAAAGAAATTCCATCCTCGAATGCATCTGCTAAGGCTTCCATAATTCCTATCATAAGTGGGTTTTGTGTCATAGCGATTAATTCCTGGTGAAACTCTTTATCACATCTACTCTCCTCTTCCTCTGACGCAGTTTCCAAAGCAATCAGTCGCTCGGACATCTTACATAGTTGTTCTTCTTTAACATCTTGTATAACACAACAAAAAGCTTGTATTTCAATTGCACATCGCACTTGGTTGATGTCAATATAGTTGATTTTCTTCATACAAAGCATCATAGTCAAGGTTTCTGTGAAGGCTTTCCCTATGGAGGTTGTTAAGTAATTTCCAGAACCTTGCTTACTCTCTACTAGTCCTAATGTCTCCATCGTTCTAAGTGCTTCCCTTATGGAATTTCTACTTATATTTAAATCCAATGACATCTTACGTTCCGTAGGGAGTCTATCTCCCTCCTTTAGAGTATCTGTTTTTACCAAATCCTTAATATAATGAATCACATTACTATAAGTTTTATTTTCTATATTCATAAGATAAACCTTAACTCTTCCTTTCAACTACATAAAATTTGTAAAGATAGAGGCTCCAATTACGGTTAATAAACCAGATACTGCAATGGAAAGACTACTCATTGCCCCTTCAATTTCTCCCATCTCAAGTGCTTTCGCTGTACCAACAGCATGAGCTGATGTTCCAATGGCAATCCCCTTGGCTACTGGATGTGTAATACGAAACACCCTACAAACTGTTTCTGCAATCATATTGCCAAGTACACCGGTAATTATTATGACCGCTACTGTTATAGTTACAATTCCTCCAAGCTCCTTTGAAACCCCCATACCAATTGCAGTTGTAATTGATTTAGGGAGTAGAGTCACGTATTGTTCATGGGTAAATTGAAATAAAGTACAGAGTAGAAGAACGCTAAGAAGACTAGTGAATACCCCGGATATGATTCCTAGGAAGATAGCCTTTTTATGTTGTTTTAATAATTCCATTTGTTCATACAAAGGTATTGCAAGACATACTGTCGCTGGAGTCAAAAGATAGCTAAGATATTTTGCTCCTTCTTCGTAAGTTTCGTATTGTACATCGAATAAAGATAGAACTCCAATCACAAACACGATTGATATGAGTAGTGGATTAAAGATTGCTAGTTTCCATTTCTTTTTTAATAATAGTCCAATTTCATATCCTAACAGGCTTATTCCAACCCCAAAAAACAAAGAATTACCCATAAACTCATTCATTTATCTCTCTTCTCCTTTCAGTTCCACATTAGGCTTCTTTTCCTTTTTATTGTCATGCATTATAACCTTTTGTGTAATTCTACCTGTCACAACCATAACAACCACAGTAGTTATGATAATAATAAGAACCAATGGTAGCCAAATATCGCTGATCTCATTCCAAGAAATCATTAATCCGACACCCGCTGGAATAAACATAAGTGACATTATTTCAATTAAGAAGCTACCTGCATCTTTCACGGACTTTACAGGTACTATTTTAGTCATCAAGAGACCTAACATTATAACCAACCCATAAATACTTGCTGGAATTGGTAAAGGAATATAATATTTAAGCACCTCTCCCACAAATGTTACCGCCAGAATAATTCCAAATTGCCGAACATATTTCATAACTTTTTCTCCATTCTTATGTGTATTTTTATGTATCATCATGTCCATCCCAAAATAAGGAATGAGCACGATTAAAATATTTCTTATATTAGAGTCATAATTGGTACTACCAATTCCTGATTGAATATTACTCCTACTCTTTTTATCTGTCAATCTTTTTTCTACATGTATTTGGTTTCATTCTTTTTTCTATATGCATTTGGTTTCATTCTTTTTTCTATATGCATTTGGTTTCATTATCATGTATAATTAACTTGATAGATTTAATATCTCGTAGAAACAAAGTTGATGATAACAAGAAAGAAGGTTTGTTATGGACTATCGCAGATTTGAAAACCATTATGTAATTCGTTTAGATCGTGGCGAAGATATTGTTACGAAGATTAAAGAATTAGCAAAGAAAGAGCAGATAAGACTTGCAACTTTAAATGGACTTGGTGCCTGTGGGAAAGTCACAGCAGGTGTTTTTGAAACTTCAAATAAAACGTATAAAAGCTATATTTTTGAAGGTGATTTAGAAATCGTATCCCTTGGTGGAACCATTACAACTATGAAGGGCGAAGTTTATACCCACTTTCATATTAGTGTATCGGATGAAAACGGAAATGTATACGGTGGCCATCTAAATAAAGCCATTATTAGCGGAACTGGTGAATTGATTTTAACCGTTATGGATGGTATTGTAGAGCGCGAATTTGATGAGGAAATTGGACTTAATTTGATGAAATTCCTATAAATTAGAGTTTTCAAAAGAACGATACATTAATTTGCTCAGATTAAGTTGAATCAGTAAAGGAAATTAGAAGATTTCGCCCATGCTGGGCGCACAATATAATTGGGCTTTTGCAAATTAATTTGCAAAAGCCCAATTATATGACTATCTCTTACTCTTCATCGCAATCATATCCCCATAAACTGGTGTTGGTAATCCAAAACCACCGGAGACATCTACAATCTGACCTGTTGTATACGCAGAATCATCACTTGCAAAGTATAACACTGTACCAGCAATTTCTTCTGGAGTACCCATACGTCTAATTGGAGTATGCTTTAAGAAGAACTCTTTAAATTCATCTGATAAGTTTTCATTAACAGCATCTGTTGCTGTCATACCTGGCAATACAGCATTACAACGGATGTTATCTCTAGCGCACTGTACAGCAATAAGTTTTGTTAAGTAATTAATTGCAGCCTTACTTGTACCATATGCTATCTGGGATATATCAGGACGTATTCCACCAATGGAGGAGATATTAATAATACTTCCACCACCATTTGCTGCCATATGAGGTACTACCGCCTGTGTTGCTAAAAACACACTAGCTAGGTTCATATCTATGGTTCCTATATATTCAGCATACTCTGTAGACTTAATATCCAAATCCTTTCTTGGATTTGAGGTCCCAAAGTTATTTACTAATACATCAATCCTACCCTCTTGTTTTATCACTTCTTCTACCATAGAATGATAGCTTTCTTTTACCGTAGCGTCGTTATAAACGGTTTTAACCTTATAACCTTCTTTTTGTAACTCCTTTGTAACCGTCTCTGCTTTTTCTAAATTTCTTGCTCCCATGTATACAGTAGCACCTTCTTTTGCAAAACGCTTAACGCATGCAAGACCAATGCCTCTTGTAGATGCGGTAACTAATACTATTTTTTCACTTAGTTTCATATATCAGCCTCCTATTGTAATTATTGATAGCTTTACCAAAATTAACATTTACTATAACTGATAATTTTAATACGTTCATCGTAAAAATCAATGGTTATCCTTTGGAAATTGATTTATCATAGCTTTATAAAACTACAATGCTTAGATGCTTTATCCACTTACATCACAAGTGCTTTTCCTAATTGAGCACATGCATTTTTTACTCTATCATCTGGTTCATCGTTACAAATAACACTATCGTGTACTAGAATGGCACCATCGGAAGCACAGGTTTCTTCCCATGTTCGCATCCATTCACCATCACCCCATCCATAGGAACCAAATAAAGCAATCCTTTTTCCATTAAGATTCGATTCTATAGAAGTAAACATTGGCTCAAACTCAGTCTCTTCTAATTGTTCTGATCCCGAGGCAGGGCAACCAAAGGCTAATGCATCAAATTCATCTACCAAATCCTTTGAAAATTCAGTTGCTGTAAATAATCTTACTTCTGCCCCTGCTTCTTTTGCACCTTCTACAACATGTTTTGCCATAGCTTCCGTATTACCGGTTTCACTCCAATATATAACTGCAATTTTACTCATATTAATATCCTCTTTTCTATAAACATTTTTATGCGGCTACTGTTAACTGCCAAACAGACTTGCCTTGATTCCAAAGATGTGTAAACTCTGTAGTACATTGTTTAAAACAATAAAATAATTTTTGTGCCTCACACACATCACTATACACTTTCCAACAACCTGTACACTTTGGATTTTTTCCTCTATTTTCAATAAAACCTATCACATCACCAAGTGGATAGCCAAGGAATAAACCAATTTCATGTGGAAAATCCTCTCGTTCACACAGATGTTTATTCAGTATTTTTAAAGCAACATCAATATTGTCATCAACATAGCCATAATTTTTTAAAAACTCTGCAACCCCTTCTTTTTTCAAGTCTGCAGCAAGTCTATCTCTTCGATAAACATAAATTAGCGCTCTCTTATTTTTTACCCTCAAAGCTTCAACAAACACACCTTTGTGATTTAAATGGTCGTTCCACTCCTTAACATGAGCAATCAAGTCACTTTCACAATCGTAATCGAATCCAAATAGATTTCCAGTCTTTAATGATGCTAATGTCGGAGAACAATGTTCGATTAAATATCGTTCTATACTCATTGATATACTCCTTACTATAATATAGCTTCTGATAAAAGGTGTAATTTAGTTAGTTTCATCTAACTTTTATTTCAAAGAAAAGCGGTAACCTTACGTTCCGCAAAATGTTACACTTGTTTTTAGTGAGTTAGAAACGACTAACTCATACTTTTAAATATATGCGGATTCTACTCCGCATATATGGTTAGTTCTATCTAACTTATTTACACTTTATCACCTTGGTTTCTTTTTGTCAATCTAAAATTTATACGCTAATTAATTATTTCTGATTGATTCGCTAATTAATTATTCTAAAATTTATTCGCCAATAAATTGTCTAGAATTTATTCGCTTATTAATTACTTCTAAAACTTATTCGCTAATTGATTGACAGGGAATTAATTTTCTGTGTAGGGTAATCAGGAGGAATAAAGGTCAAGAGTGCTGTCGCTTGTTTTATTATGCAACTTCTATATATTCCAATCTTTTGGTATGTGTTCTGCACCCCACTTACAGAAAGAACTAAGAATAGGCATCATGCTTTTTCCTGTATCAGAAAGAGTATACTCTACTTTAGGCGGTACTTGTGGATATTCTTTGCGGATAATAACTCCATTGTTTTCCATCTCTTTTAGTTGATTACTAAGCATTTTATGTGTCACATTTCCTAATGCACGTTTCAACTCACTATATCGTAAAACTTCTTTTTTCCATAACCAGAATAAAATGTGCATTTTCCATTTTCCTTCAATTAGCGAAATAGCATAAGCAAAAGGACGAACATCAACCGTCTTTTCATTGCATTTATTTGATTTTTCCATTCTAACTCTCCTTTTGGATAGTATCTATCATAAAAGTACGTTCTTATCAAATCGAGCATAACACATTATAATGGGATTAGACAAGAAGAAATGAAGGAGGAAGTATAATGAGTTTATTGAACAGCCCTATTACAGTAGGGAACATAGAAATTAAAAATCGCCTAGTTATGCCACCTATGGCGACTGCAAAAGCGGATCAGAACGGAAACGTAACTGAAAACCTTTGTGAATATTATTCTGAAAAATCAAGATACGGATATATCGGACTGATTATTACAGAGCATAGTTTCGTCAGTCCAGAGGGCAAGGCAAGCAAGGAACAGTTATCCATTTCTAAAGATACTGACATAGAGGGACTAAAAAATCTGGTCTTATCTATTCATAAAAATAATACTAAGGTATTTGCACAGATTAATCATGCAGGCGGAGCAACCAAAAAAGAAATAACAGGATATGAACCCTTAAGTGCAAGTTCAATAAAAGTGCCAAGAGCAGGTGTAGCAGAATATTTACCAAAAGAAATGACACAGACCGATATTCAAAGAATTATAGATAGTTTTGCTATGTCCGCATTAAGAGCTAAAAAAGCTGGCTATGATGGTGTCGAAATTCATTCAGCACATGGATATTTATTAAATCAGTTTTTTTCTCCATTGACAAATAAACGACAGGATAAATACAATGGCACATCAATTCAAGGAAGAATACAGCTTCATTTAGAAATCATAGAAGCAATCCGTAAAGTTGTTGGTGAACATTATCCTATCGCATTAAGATTGGGTGCTTGTGATTATATGGAGGGTGGAATTACTGTTCAAGATAGTATATATGCCTGTAAAGAATTTGAGAAAGCAGGAATTGACTTATTAGATATTTCTGGGGGATTTTGTACCTACATCAGACCAAATGCGAAAGAACAGGGATATTTTAGCGAACTTACAGAAGAAATAAAAAAGGTAGTTAATGTTCCTGTGATACTTACAGGCGGTATTCTAGAAGCGGAAGTTGCAGAAGAATTATTAAAAACCGAAAAAGCAGATATGATTGGTGTAGGACGTGCAATATTGAGAAATTCAGAGTGTGCAAAAACAACTATTCTTTCTACAAAACGTTGAATGACTATCAAAAAGTCTTGTACTGTAACGACTGCTATTATAGAAAATCAGCAGGATTTGTTACTGTTTGTGGAATCGGCTATAAATTCAACGATAAATTAAATTA
>JAEWHR010000241.1 GCA_023387655.1 Bacillota bacterium | reverse complement strand
ATTCATATCATACGAATGAAAGTTAGTAAAGCGGATCATGTTCTTGCTATGGGTCCATATTTATCAGCTGGTATTATTACCGCTGTATGGTTTGGCACAAGAATACTGGAATGGTATACCGCGGGGTGGAACTAAATACGGCTCGTAGGAGGGGATTAAATTTGAGTAAGGTACTGTGTATTGAGATTGGAAATACCTCTATAAAGGTATGTGTAACAGATTACAAAAAGAAAAATCCCAAACTATATCAAAGCTCGATTTGGATTACTCCAGAGAAAATGCTTGAGGACGGATATGTTCGAGATAAAAATCAATTCGCTGAGTATGTAAAAGAAATGCTTGCAAAGGATGGGTATCGACAGAAGAATATTATCTTTACGATTCAATCCAATAAGATTTTATCGAGGGAAATTACGATACCATTCGTGAAAGAAAAAAATATCACTGCGGTAATAGCTGCCCAAGCAAATGAGTATTTTCCAAAAGATGTTACCGAATACATAATGACATATTCAATTCTGAGTAAGAATCAAGAGAAGAAAGAGATTACGTTGATGGCTTATGCAGCACCTTCTAGTCTAATTAAGCATTACTATAGCCTAGCAGAATTGATGGGATTAAGTGTACTTGGAATTGATTATGTTGGTAACTCAAGTTACCAATGGTTAAAGAAGGATACAAGCACAGATACAGATTTTGTGCTTTATATAAAAGAAGACTACTCCTTAGTAACAATTATGCAAAATGGCATACTTGGACTACAGCGTACGATTCCGTATGGTAGAAATGAGTTGTTTCAGCTATTACAAGATGCCAGTAGTTACCGACTAGATCGACAAGAAGTAGCAGCAACCACGCCTCTTTACAGTCTTTACGAAGAGAGTGAGGACATGACAAAGGAGTCAACGATTCAGAGCTTAAATAGAGCGTATAAGGATGATTTTATAGAAAATGCTATCGAATCTTTAAGTCTTTTTATTAATCAAGTTTCACGAATTATGGAGTACTATACATCAAGATTAACGCAAAACCGTAATCAGGATAGAATTAAGCAAGTAACATTGCTGGGGACAGGTTTAAGTAACTCTAAGTTAAAGGAATTTTTAGAAAAGGAATTGCAGATTCCAGTTATCTTTTATGGAAATGAGCATTCTGTAAAAGTTTATCAAGAGACAATTACGGAACGAATAGAAGAGTTCATAGGATGCCTTGGTGCTTCCTATGGTACTATAAACTTCATTCCTGAGGACTACAAGGACTTAAAACAGAAACGAGAATTCTGGAAACTATATTTGGGACTCTTATTAGCAAGCATAGTAGCGAGTGGTGTTCTATTATATAGCGGGTATCAAACTTATCAGAGTGAACAAAGTAGAAAGGAAGAGCTAGAAAATAAAATAGCTCTATTAAGTAAGAATGAAACCTTGTTACAACAAAGGAGTACATTGAAAGAGTTAGAAGAATCTTTAGTGGCAATGGATGAATCTACCTATCGATCTAATGAGGAACTGAATGACCTGATTTCTTATCTAGAGGAGAAGCTTCCAAGTAGTGCAGTGATTCAATCCTTTGCTTCTACTTCGGAAGGATTTACAGCTAGTATTACTACGGATTCCAAAGAAGCTACTGCAAAACTTTTAATGCAGCTTCAAACGATACCATATATTGCTGCGGTACAGATTTCAGGTGTAACGGAAGTAATAAATGAGGAGTTTGGTACGAAAGTAATCACGTTTTCAGTGTCTTGCATTTATCAAAATATAAGGATAGGGGGAGACACGAATGAGTAAAATTTCAGAAAAACAAATAAGATTAGTGATTCTTCTCGCTATTGCTATGATTTTCTTTGGCGTGTACCGATTTGGATATTTAAAATATGAAGAAAAGGCAGATGATTTAAAAGAAAAGAATGAAGCTTTAAATGAAAGGGTGAATCAGCTTACAATCCTTGAGAAAAAAAAGGATACCTATAAGAAAGACATTGAAACTTCGTTGGCTAAAATCGTTGATATTACAGAGAAGTATGGTCCTTCATATACCCCAGAGAAAAGCCTTATTTTTCTTGTAGGGCTTGAGAAGTATGCGAAAGTAGAAATCCCAAGTGTATCTTTTGGAGCTAGTGCAGAGATTTATACTTCTACCTCGGTGTTACCTACAAATGGAATGGGGCTATCTGTATTTACCAGCCCGCTAAGTATCACTTATCGAACAACATACGAAGGATTAAAAGAATGCATGGATTATATCAATCATCATGAGGAACGGATGAATGTTGAGAGCATAACAGCATCTTATGATGCTACTACAGGGAACTTAACGGGTACGATGGTAATTAATCTCTATGCAATGAGTGGCACCAATAAACAATATCAAAAGCCAGAGGTTGCTGGCATTTCAATTGGAACAGATAATATTTTTGGAACAGCTGAGATTTCTATGTCACCAAGAGATTAGTATACGATCTTTGTTGTCATGATTGGAGTGCGTCAAAGTGGAGAGTACAATGAATAATATTAAAAAAAATAATCGAGGTTTCTCTTTGGTGGAAGTAATAGTTAGTATGATTATTCTAGCAATTATTCTTATACCACTATTAAACCAATTTATTCTCTCTGCCAAGGTGAATCAAAAGACTAGAAATCGCCAGTATGCGACTACATTAGGAAAGAATATTATGGAGGGATTAAAAGAGTACTCCTTCGAGGAAATCGCTTATCAATTTCATGCTGTGAATGGTAGGGATTTTCGTATTGTTCCCACTGAGAATTTAGTGAATCCAGAGTCTGGGATTGGGTTTTCACAAGCGGATGGGGAGTTTAATGTGTTATCACTTAGCAATCCCTCACAGCTTGATTATCTAACAATAAGTGATGATAACACGGATGGAATCTATGAAGTAAGAAACCTCCTAGAGAAGAAATATTATTATTTGATAAAGGGAGTGAAAGAAGGAAGTTCAGTTTTTGATGTTAGGATTTCTTATGATGCAAATGACTATCAAGGAAATGGCTCTATAGTAACTGTAGGTGAGTTGTTGATAGAGCAAAATCAATACAAGGCACCCAGTTTGACAGAGTTAGACCACACAAAAACAGCCCTAATTAATCCTCTCACTGCAAACGTTGAATTCAAAACGTCTCCAGAGGGTGGATATGAATATGATATTGTAACAGATAGTTATGTAATGCAAGATATGGAGACTTATGAGC
Source organism: Bacillota bacterium (assembly GCA_023387655.1). Classification (GTDB taxonomy): domain Bacteria; phylum Bacillota; class Clostridia; order Lachnospirales; family Lachnospiraceae; genus Lachnoclostridium. The sequence goes on along the minus strand of JAEWHR010000241.1, from coordinate 360 downwards.
AAAAGGCAGTGAATGCTTTTTCCGAGAGACATAAAGAATACATCGAGAAGAAGTGGTTAGAAGAGTGTGAGAGAAATGAACAAGATAACAGAAGATTGATAGAAGAAGCTAAAAATCATGGTCGACCAACGCCAATACCCGTTGCTACACCGACACTTCCAAGCCCAATACCAGAAGAGCAAATTAAAAAAAATATATCTCGGACCACGGTGATTCAGGTAAAGAAGTATGGAGATTTAGAAAGTATAACTTGTTATTATGAGTATAAATTTCATGATGCAGAGGGGAAGCTTCGTGATTCCATGGATGATATTTCTGTTGATACGAAGCGTTATATGGGATTTTTTCCTGAGGCTATGT
>JAEWHR010000160.1 GCA_023387655.1 Bacillota bacterium | reverse complement strand
ACATAGGAGGAAAAATTATGATAACAGTATCCGCTTGCCTTATTGTTAAAAATGAGGAAAGTGTGTTAGAAAGATGCTTAAAATGTGTACAGAGGATAGCAGATGAGATTATCATTGTGGATACGGGTTCAACAGATGGGACAAAAGAAATTGCCAGTCACTATACGAATCTGATTTATGATTTTGAATGGGTGGATGACTTTTCCGCCGCAAGAAACTTTTCCTTATCAAAGGCCTCTATGGATTATATATATGTTGCCGATGCCGATGAAATAATTGAAGAGGAGCAGATTCATAATTTTCTTCGGTTAAAAGAGACATTATTACCAGAAATTGAAATTGTGCAAATGTATTATTGCAATCAATTGGAGTTTAATACAACCTATAATTTTGATAAAGAATATCGCCCAAAACTATATAAAAGAGTAAGAGAATTTCGTTTTTATGATCCTTTGCATGAAGCTGTTCGTTTAGAACCTATAATCTATGATAGTGAAATAGAGATTATTCATAAACCCTTATCCAATCATGCACCTAGGGACTTTGCCAACTATCAAAAAATCATAGCAAGAGGGGAAAAGCTCTCTGATAAATTGCGCTCTATGTATGCAAGGGAGTTATTTATTGCGGGTGAAGATGGAGACTTTATGGATGCATTTCCATATTTTCAAGATACTATACAACATTCAATGTTAGGATTAACTGAATTAAAACAATGTCAGTGTGTATTAGCTAGAGGTGCAAGATTGCAACAATTGGACCATGAGTTTTTTAAAGTGTGTTTAAAAAATGTTGCTTGTGGAGAGGCGTCATCTGAAATATGTTTTGAACTAGGAGAATACTATCGTCATCATGGAGATGAATCGGAAGCTATTCTATGGTACTACAATGCGGCATTTGAAACAGAGGCAGAACTTAACCTTCATTATCAAGGGGATTATCCGCTTAATCAACTTGCCCGTTGTTATCATAACTTAGGGAACATAGAAGAAGCGATGAAATATGAAAAGTTACGAGATGAATGGAAAGTAAAGGAGAGGTAAATCCTATCCACAGGGAAATGAATGGGTATTGTTAATTTGACAATGTGAGGTGATGGTATGATTTTTTTCATAATTACGGTAACGATTTTTGTATTAGACTTTTTTATTAAGGAGTATATTGAGAAAAATAAAACGATTGGGAAAAGTGAAAAGATTTTAAAAGGGCGAATCATTCTTACAAGATATCATAACCAGGGAGCATTTTTAAATTTCATGGAGAAGAGAAGAGATATTCTTTTGGTGATGTCTGGAATTATGATTGGCGGTATTACAATATTAATGGCAATCATATTTCCACAAAAAGGGAAAAGAATCCTTAAGACAGGTATTGCATTTTTAGCGGGTGGTGCAGCTAGTAATGTTTATGATAGGCTTAAAAGAGGATATGTAGTAGATTATTTTAGTTTTTCCTTTTATCAAAAAGTAATATTTAACATATCAGACTTCTTTATTTTTCTAGGAAGTATTATATTGGCTGTTCGTATTATATTGAAAGGGTTAGAATAATGTAACTTATAAGAGAAAAGTATGATATGAAATAGAAGCATAAGAAAGTGACAAATCTCACTTCTTATGCTCCTTTTAACTCTTTTAAAACAAATACAAACTTGTCTTCATCGATTGATGATAAATCCGATAAAGATAGACAAGCTATTCTTTTCAAGAGTTTGATTCACGAATTTACTATTTAGAATATTCCAAAGCTGCGCCAACAAATCCTTTAAATAAGGGATGTGGTCGATTTGGACGAGATTTAAATTCTGGATGGGCTTGAGTGGCGATAAACCAAGGGTGATCTGGAAGTTCCATTATCTCAACGATTCTTCCATCTGGGCTAAGACCTGATAATTTTACACCATGTCGGATCAGCTCGTCTCTATAATAGTTATTCACCTCATAACGATGACGATGACGTTCTGTAATCGTTGTGGTTTGATATAGTTCATAAGCTTTACTTGTTTTATCAAGAATACAAGGATAAGAACCAAGTCTTAATGTTCCGCCAATGTCTTCAATGCCATCTTGTTCCGGCATAAGGTGAATTACAGGGTGAGCTGTTTCAGGATTTAACTCCACACTGTGTGCATCAGAAAAACCAAGAACATGACGTGAAAATTCCACAACGGCAAGTTGCATACCAAGACATAGCCCAAGGTAAGGGAGTTTGTGTTCTCTTGCATATTGAATTGCTAAAATCTTTCCTTCAATACCACGATCACCGAATCCTCCTGGAACAAGGACACCACTAACATCTAGTAAAAGATCTTTTACTGTTTCTTTTGTTACAGATTCCGAAGGAATCCATTTGATTTTTATGGAAGCTTTGTGGGCAACAGCTCCATGTTTTAAAGATTCTACTACACTAATGTAAGCATCATGAAGTTGCGTGTATTTTCCCACTAAGGCTATGGTAACATCGCGAGTAGGATTTTTTAAGGAATAAACCATGTCCTCCCAGTCTTTTAGGTCAGGTTCTGGGCAATCTAGATGAAGGCATTCACAGGCAACATTAGCAAGATGTTCCTCCTCCATCATAAGAGGTATTTCGTACAAAGTATCTGCATCCAAATTCTGAAGAACATGAGTGGGAGGAACATTACAGAAGAGGGCAATTTTTTCGCGAATTCCAGGCTCAAGAGGAAGTTCGGTACGGCACATAATGATATCTGGTTGTATCCCCATTCCCTGCAGGTCTTTAACGCTTGCTTGGGTAGGTTTCGTTTTCATTTCGCCAGAAGCTTTTAGGTAAGGAATTAATGTTACATGAATTAGAATTGCATTCTCTCTACCAACATCATGTTGGAACTGACGAATTGCCTCGAGAAAAGGTTGGCTCTCAATATCACCTACAGTTCCCCCTACTTCAATAATAGCAATGTGTGTTTCATTGCATCCGTCATTACGATAGAAACGACTTTTTATTTCGTTTGTGATATGAGGGATAACCTGTACAGTTCCACCACCAAAATCACCTCTGCGTTCTTTGGATAATACGCTCCAGTAGATCTTACCAGTGGTTACATTAGATTGTTTCGTTAGACTTTCATCGATAAAACGTTCATAATGACCAAGATCAAGGTCGGTTTCAGCTCCATCATCTGTTACAAAGACCTCACCATGTTGGATTGGATTCATGGTACCTGGATCAATATTAATGTACGGATCAAATTTCTGCATTGTTACATGATACCCTCTTGCCTTTAATAATCGACCAAGGGAAGCGGCGGTGATACCTTTGCCAAGACCAGATACAACACCGCCTGTTACAAAAACATATTTTACGCCCATAATTAGCTCCCTTCTATTAGTGTAAAAATAAAAAAAGCATTCAAAATCTTGGCCTTTCTAGAAAAAGGGTCACGGATGTCCGGACATATCAAGATTTTAAACGCTAACACCTTTGCTAGTGTATTAAAAAAACAAATTATATTATAATACTATTGAGAAATAAAATCTAGTGTTTTTTCATTGCAACGAAAAATCATTTTTGAAATAAAACTTCTTAGCAATAATGTTAAATCAATGACACAAAATATATCTATTGAGACCCAAGTATGTAAGATCATGTATTTACTATAGGTTTTATAGAGAATATCTGATATAATTGTAGCTAAATTGTGCGAAAATAAAACAATTTCTTCATATTTTGGACACAAAAATTTCAGAACTTAAAACTTGATTTATATTTTAAGTATCATTATAATGAAACTATGTTTTTGTTGGAAAAAAATAAAACGATTCGTTAGGAGGATCCGATGGATAATAGAGATAAAAACGGCGGAGACAAGAAAAAGACCGGTCCGGGAAAACGCGGTTGGATATTTAGTCTTGTTGCAGCCTTAATTATGGTAATGCTCTTTTCTTATATGTCAAGACAATTAGAACAGAGTAGAGTTGAGGAAATTTCATTTAATGAATTTCTATCGATGGTTGAAAACAATGATAAAAATAAGATAGATCGTGTGGAATATGATTATGGTAAAAATCAGTATACGATATATACAGAACAATTAAAAACCAATCCAAAAGAAAAAATCTATGTTACAGGTATTGCACATGATTATGCTATCAGTGAAATATTATTAGAAAAAGATATAACTTTTGAACCAAGCCGTAATATCAATGAAACATCAATCATAGATATATTGCTAGCTTACGTGTTACCTTTTGTTCTAATTTATGGTGTAATGTTCTTCTTATTCCGTATGATTTCAAAAAATAGCGGCGGAATGATGGGGGTTGGTAAAAGCAATGCCAAGGTATATGTCGAAAAGGAGACCGGCGTAACTTTTAAGGATGTTGCGGGTCAAGAAGAAGCAAAAGAATCCCTAACAGAATTAGTGGATTTCCTTCATAACCCTGGAAAATATACAAGAATTGGTGCCAAGCTTCCAAAAGGTGCGCTTCTTGTAGGACCTCCAGGTACAGGTAAAACCTTATTGGCAAAAGCCGTAGCAGGGGAAGCAAAGGTTCCATTTTTCTCCCTGTCAGGATCTGATTTTGTTGAGATGTTTGTTGGTGTTGGTGCATCTCGTGTTCGTGACTTGTTTAAGCAAGCGCAAAGCCAGGCACCATGTATCGTGTTTATTGACGAGATTGATGCCATAGGTAAGAGTAGAGATTCTCATTATGGCGGTGGAAATGATGAACGAGAGCAAACCTTAAATCAGTTGCTTTCTGAAATGGATGGTTTTGATACCTCCAAAGGTATTGTTATCTTAGCGGCTACTAACCGCCCAGAAGTATTAGATAAAGCACTTCTTCGTCCAGGACGATTTGACCGAAGAGTAATCGTTGATAAGCCAGATTTAAAGGGTCGTGTTGACATCTTAAAAGTTCATGCGAAGAATGTGTTAATGCATGATTCTGTTGATTTAGAAGCAATTGGACTTGCAACGAGTGGTGCGGTTGGTTCTGATCTGGCGAATATTATTAATGAAGCTGCAATTTTAGCAGTAAAAGAAGGAAGAACTGTAGTTACTCAGAATGATTTATTTGAATCTGTTGAGGTCGTAATCGCTGGTAAGGAGAAGAAGGATCGTATTCTTGGACCAGAAGAAAAGAAGATAGTAGCATACCACGAGGTTGGACATGCCCTAGTAACTGCTCTTGAGAAGAAAGCAGAACCAGTGCAAAAAATCACAATTGTTCCACGTACCATGGGATCTCTTGGCTACGTAATGCAAGTACCAGAGGAAGAAAAATATCTCATGAGTAAGGAAGAGTTGTTAACTCGAATTGTTACCTTATATGGCGGACGTGCTGCAGAAGAATTAGTATTTGGTTCCATAACAACAGGTGCTTCCAATGATATCGAGAAGGCAACTGCTCTTGCCCGTGCGATGGTAACACAGTATGGTATGTCGGATCGATTTGGATTGATAGGATTAGAATCAGTTGAAAATCGTTATCTAGATGGTAGACCGGTACTTAACTGTGGAGATGCTACCGCAGCTGAAATTGATAGTGAAGTTATGTTAATTCTCAAGCAGTGCTATGACCGTGCGAAAGAGTTATTGTCAGGCAACCGTGATGTATTAGATAAGATTGCGGACTTCCTTGTTAATAAGGAGACGATTACAGGAAAAGAATTTATGAAAATTTACCGTGAGGTAAAGGGACTCCCAGAAGAAGAGACAAAAGAGAATAAGAAGGAACTAATCTCTACAGAAGAAGTCAATAAAATTCAAGAAGCTCCTGTAATGATGAACGGAAATCAAGAAGAAAATTCATCAATAGTAAGAGCAGCAGAGCTGAAGCAAAAAACGGAAACTGAGGAAGAAAAGAATAGTAACTCAGGGAATACCGTGTTATAGTGACAAGGATAAGAGTTACTACGGATGTATGTCCCTAGTAACTCTTTCAGATTAAAGAAAAGATAGAAGTAAAGAAATAAATAAGTAAATCAAAGAAATAAATAAGTAAACTAATTAATAAGCAAAGTAATAAATAATGAAATAAGCAAAGAAATAAAGATATAATCTCAAATTCAAAGCTGCCCAAGGCACAATAGAAATGAGGATAACTATGTTTGATTTAGAAGAAGAACTGAAAAAACTTCCAGCAAAACCAGGTGTCTACATAATGCATAATAAAAATGATGAGATTATTTATGTAGGCAAGGCAATTAGTTTAAAGAATCGTGTAAGGCAATATTTTCAGAGCAGTAGAAATTTATCGACAAA
>JAEWHR010000017.1 GCA_023387655.1 Bacillota bacterium | reverse complement strand
AGAGATAAAATAAATATTAGAGTAAAGTATTGATATTTTTATGTTTTTACATTATTATGGAGTTCTAACTATTGAAAATTATTGTAAGGTACGATGAAGATGAAAAAAATTTATATAGTATTTATTGCGTCAAATTTCAAATCAGGAAAATTAATTCGGTTTTTCACGAGGGGAAGATATAATCATGTAGCACTTTCACATGAACCATATGTATCTGAGGTTTATTCATTTGCTAGATATAATTATTACGAATCCCTTCTTGGAGGGTTTGGTCCAGAGTATTCGAATCGTTACTTATGCCAGGGAAAAGATGTCGCGATAAAGATATGCCAGTATGAGGTAGATGAGGAACATTATGAGAGAATCAAGGAAAAGCTTGATTACTATGGAAAAACTAAGACAAGGTATAATATTTTGTCTGTTTTAACTTACCCATTGAAGAAACAGGTGGAGCTTCCGGATACCCATACGTGTATTAGCTTTATGTTAGAGTTATTAGAATTAAACAATAATATCACCATTAATAAATTAGAAACGATGCTATCTAAGAGTGTTATATATGAAGGGAATTTAAGTAATCGATTATCATACGTAGCTGCTCTAGATGAAGATGAATTTTTTGTTCGGAAAAAGCGGCTTGACGTATGGAGAAAAAACTGTTTGTATTATTATTGGTTAATTGCTACATTGGTTAGATTACATATTTAGTGGTGTTCTACCTCTATTACCTTATCACAAATTCTGTAAAATCTGATATTTATCTACGCCACCAGTGATGGTGGCGTTTTGTTTGCTTCTGCATGGGGAGTCAAAAAGCAATAAGGGTTTTCTTAAATAAATTATTCAGTTTCTATTCTTATATTGGTGTAGTAATAATATAAGAAACGATTGGTCCTAAAAGTGCAGGAAGATAATTAGCTACCTTCAACTTTATTACGCCTAAAAGATCAAGTGACATTCCAAAAATAAGTAAAGATCCAATTGCAGATATCTCATTGATTACATCAGGCGTTAATATTGGTTGTAGAACACCTGCTAAAAGAAAAATTATTGTTTCATAAAGAAAAACAAAGGGACCACTTAACATAACACTTCTACCATAAATAGCTCCATAAATTAATGAACTACATATGTCTAAAATAATTTTAAAGGATAATATTGATGTATCATTCTTAAGTCCAATATTTAACGGTCCTACAATAGCCATGGAACCTACACACTGAATCATAAATACAGTGATGAATCCCTTAACAAAACTCTCATCCGCAGTCTTAAACTTAGATCGTAAAAATAATCCTAGTTGATTAAATTTACCATCTAGATTTAGTTTTACTCCGATCATAGCCCCTAGTACACAACTAACAATCATTAATACATTATTTTTTGTTGTGATGGCTCCCTGTATACCAACAACAGCGATACAAAGATTAGCAATGATAAGTACTGCCTGTAGCTGAGCTTTTGAAATGATTTTTTTTGCATAGCTACTTACAAATCCGGCTATCTCAATTCCAAGCATATTTAATAAGATATATATCACGTTGACCGCTCCGTTCTCTATACTACTTCAAAAAGTTCAATACTGTTTGTACTTCTGTTTTTACACCACTAATCATAGATTCTTCCATAATCATAAATTTAGGGTGATGATTTGCAAAACCACATCCTTCTGCCGCTGTACCACCTCCAAGCTGTACAAAACAAATTGGTGCAATTTGACGATAGTTTGAAAAGTCTTCACTTGCACTTGTTAATGGTGCTTCTTTAACCATTGATTCTCCCAATACTTCTCTTGCACTATTCATTACTAATTCAGATACTGTTTTATCATTTATAACCGCAGGGTATGCAAGTTGATAATCCAAATCATAAGTTGCACCATAAGTCTTGCATGTACTATCTATAATTTCTTTAACTCTTAGTTCAACCTTTTTTCTAGTTTCATCGCTGATTGTACGAATAGATGCACTCATATAAGCCTTATCAGGAATGATATTTGGAGCATCTCCTGCCTTAAACTCACCAACAGTTATTACAGCAAGTTCACCTGGTGTAGTATATCTAGAAATTACAGTCTGTAGTTGGTTTATAATTTGAGTTCCAACAATAATAGGATCAATACCGTTCTGTGGCATAGAACCATGGCTTCCCTTCCCTTGAATATTTAAGAAGAATCCATCAGCAGCTGTTGTTGCAGCACCTACTGGACGTACATGGATACTACCACATTCAAGGTTAGGAATAATATGCAACCCTACGGCTGCATCGATATCACTAATCAGACCGCTGTCTATAATTCCTTGTGCTCCACCTGGATTAAGCTCTTCTGCATGTTGGAATATGAACTTAACAGTTCCATGTAATGAATCCTTTAACTCGGAAAGCACTTTTGCTGTAGCCAATAGCATAGCAGTATGTGTATCATGTCCACAGGTATGGGCTACTCCCTTAACTGTTGATTTGAAAGGAAGATCGCCTTCTTCTTGCATAGGTAAAGCATCCATATCTGCACGAAGAAGTATAGTCTTTCCTTCCTTAGCACCTCGTAATATTCCAAGAACACTAGTTTCTGTTGGGTTTACGATTTCAATGTTTCCAAAACTTCTTAGTTTTTCTGCAACAAAAGCTGCTGTGTTATATTCTTTAAATGATAATTCTGGATTTTGATGAATATGACGTCTCCAAGATATCATCTCCTCTACAGGAATTTTATTAAACCATTCTTTCATAGTATACCTCCTATATAAGAATGCCAGAATATAAAATCCCAGCATAATATTTCTTATTTTTAAATGTATATTTTAAGCAATCTCTTTCGGCTTCTTTACTAATAAAGTAGCTGCTCCTGAAATCACCATACATACAGCAAGCACAATAAAAGAGGATAAATAACTATCAGATTGTGCAAATGAGCTGACTAACTGTGGTGAAATAATTCCACCAACAAAAGCTCCTATATTTAATACAGCAAATGCTGAACCTATTATCTTTCTTGGCACAAGTTGATATGGTATAGATAATAGCGCTGAGAAAGCTAACATCATAGTAAAATCAGAAATATATAATGCAGCGATAGCTACTTGGTATATAGGTGCTGTTATAAATACAACGATGCATATTGCTGTGATTATCGATAACCAGAAGATAAATTTTTGTTCTTTTCCTTTAAAGTGCTTAGTAATTACAGAGCCACTAATAGCTGTTGCAATAGTCATGATTATATAGAATCCAACCATAATAGTACTTAACATTGATGTATTTTGAATATCAAAGTTTACATGGAATACATTTGGTAGCCAGAACATCATTGCTACACCAACTAAATTGCTGAATAATACAGCGATTGCTAATAATAATGTATTCTTATTTTTCCATGCATCAAAGAAACCTACTTTTTCTACATTTTGTGTTTTTTGTTTATTCTCTGTAGTTTTCGCTTTATTGTCTTTTAAGAAAAGAGCAACAAGAACAAGAGCCAATAAATAACCTGCTGCTAACATATAGTAAGCATAATGCCAATTTATATTGATAATGCTTTGTCCAACTGTACTAGCAAGAATACCACCAATACCAGCAGTTGCAATTACAATAGACTGTACCTTAGCACATTGATCTGCTTGAAAATTATCACTGATAATCTTTGGTGCACCATTTGTATATCCTGCTTGTCCAAATCCAACTAAGAAACGTAAAAACAGAATCGCAAATAATCCACTAACATTTCCAAATAGGAATGAGAACACCATTAATATACTTAAAGAAATTACAACAAATTTTTTATATCCAAAACGGTCAACTAACCATCCACCCGGAATAGTAACTAAAATAAAACTAATATAGAACACAGAAGATAAATTTCCCATCTCTGTTTTTGTAAAGCCATATGTGCTAATTAATTTATTTGCAGTAAATCCAATCATACTTTTATCAAGATTTGCAAAAATGCCTATTAGGCATACAATTCCAAATACTATCCATTCTTTCTTAGTAAATTTCATAGAACCCTCCTAAATATATTTAATATTTAAACTTACTAATGATACTTTCCCTTTTTCTGGGATTTTCTTTTCATAATTTTATAAATGAGATTAACAAAATCACATTCTTGTGCACCCTTCATAGAGAATTAGAAGATGAGCTCAAAGTTATATATAGTCTACAAATTCTCATTACTAGACATTGGTCGCTAATGAAGTATTTCTTAGTTTTTTAGTTACAACATTTTTTGTGACTAATACTATACATTAAAAGTCCCACTATCTAGCTGTTTTTCTAGTGCAAAGGGATTATAAACCCTAAATCTAATTTAGAGTCAATCCATTATTTTATTTAATTTTCATATGAAAATTTCCTATTCCTATTTGCTATTTTTTTATTATTTCATCAAAAGGACTCGATTTTAAAAAGAACTATTATCAATATAATCTAATAAAATATCATAAAATAAAAAATAAAAGCAGAAACCCACTTGAGAGTTCTGCTTCAATATATTTTATAAAAGGCTAAGATTCTATTTTTTCGTAAGGTATCCAAACTAAGTGTGAGATAAGATACTCCTTTTCATCTATCCATCGTGCAAAAATTACACGAGATATACTTTCTCCAACAATTTGTAGGTGATGTTTATTTGCATAGTTCAGTATCATTTTAGAAATACCTTCTATTTCATTTTTTGGGGTTGCCTCATAATAAAATACAATGGCTGGGCAACTATCATAAAATTGAACAATATCATTTTCACGTATACCAAGAAATTCGGCTGTTCTCTTATCTATGCAGAATCCAAAATCAAAATCTTTTCCAAAATTCATCATTACATTCAATTGTATAGATCCTGACATAAAAGTAAGATCTGCATATTTTAGCCATCTGACAACCTCTTCCTGTACTCTTTCATCTTCGATCAGTTCATGGTTTTTCTGATAATTCAATCGATACAATGAGGGTCTCTCACCAAGGAAACATTCTTGCATTGCATTCTGTGCCTGCATCATTAAGTTAATTGTTGTATTGACGCTATTTATCTTTAGATTCAAATAAAAAGCTTCATTTAATAGCTCCTTTTCTTTCTTTATCAGTGAATGCTCGGCTTCTTTCATAGTGCTCTCATTCATTAAATCCTTAATCTCATGTAAATTATACCCATACTTTTGGAATTTCTGTATGTTAAGTAAATGATTAACCATAATAATATCAAAATAGCGATAGTTGGAATCTTCCTTATATGGCTCAATTAAACCTTTCTTTTCATAGTTTCGGACAGTTTCAGCACTAATACCAAGTAATTTAGCAATTTCTCCAATTTTATATGTTTTCAAGATGAATTCCTCCTATAAATGTCAATGTAAAATAGAATAATTACTCTTCTTCTTATTTAATATAAAACGTAAGTCGATACGACTTTCCTTCAATATTACCCCTTATTATTTCCAAAGAAATTATGTTTAAATCTTTGAGTTCATATTAGTAGCTAAGTGTTTTACACAAAAAACAACATGTTAATACAAATAGTACTTGACATGCATACTTATATAATACATAATATATAAATGTATTATAACGATAATGAATACTATTATTAATATAAACCAAGAGGAAATGTTTGGAGGAATCACTATGACATTAGAAATGAGTAAATATTTACAGGTAAGAAAGGCTCAAGCACAAGGGGCTAGAACATTGGAAGAGCTTAAAGTTATGTCTGATATAGTAATTGAGAATGAAGAGGAGCTTAAGGAAGTAGAAGCTCTACTTAAGAATGCATGTAAGTGTAATAATGTATCAATAGAAACAATTGTAGAAGCAGTAAAAAATGGAGCTGACACCGTTGAAAAAGTTGGTGAAGTAACAAAAGCTGGTACAGCATGTGGAAGATGCAAGGGTATTATATCAAATATCATAGAAAATAAAAGATAAGTGCTTAAAGTTCATATAACTTTAAAAGTGCTGTATCAAAGTAAATAGTATGGCTTAAAGAGAAAGAGCAAATCTGAGAAATTGGATTTCGCTCTTTTTT
>JAEWHR010000125.1 GCA_023387655.1 Bacillota bacterium | reverse complement strand
AATACAGCATAGGTATTAGGCAAAGATTCAATCAGTTTCATACCTTCTTCTAAGCCTAGCGCAAAGCAAGAAGTACTAAGTGCATCCCCATCTACAGATTTCTCTGAGATGATAGTTACGGAGATAAGATCATTTTCATAAGGATATCCAGTGGTTGGATTCAAAATATGATGATAATTCTTACCACCCTCAGTGAAATAACGCTCATAGATACCAGACGACACAACGGATAGGTCATTAATTTCTACAACAGCTATCGTTTCGTTACGGTCTTTAAACGGTTTTTGAATTCCAACCATAAAAGGTGAACCATTAGGCTTATCACCAACACATAAGATGTTTCCACCAAGATTAATGATAGCGCTATTGACGCCTTTTGAAAGTAAAAATTCTTTTATTTTATCAGCAATATAACCCTTTGCAATAGCACCTAGATCAACACCCATACCTTCTTTCTCAAAAGTAACCGTATTGCCATCTAATTTTAAATACTGATAACCAATATGATCTAGCTTATCCTCAATTTCTTTTGGACTTGGAAGACGTGCTTCACTTGTTCCAATGTTCCAAAGACTTGTGAGTGGTTCTAGTGTCAAATCAAAACCGCCATTGGAGAGTTGGCTGTAATTAAGACCTATGGTAAGGAGTTCTATGGTTTCATTAGAAACTGTGTAGCCATTATGGCCTTCTTCATTTAGCTTATAGATTTCGCTTTCTTTTTTGGTCCGGCTTAATAAATTCTCATAATAATCGCATAATTGAAACGCTTCATCAATGATACTCTCATCCTGACTGTCATATAAAGTAATGGATACAATCGTGTTTAACTTGAAGGAGCTCTTAGAAATTGGTGCACTATCTTCTATCTCCGATACAGTAGGGGTAGGATTAAGTGAATCTTTTGAAGGGGAATTTTTGGAACAAGCGCTTAACGTTATTATAATAGTAGATAATGCAAATAGTGTGAAACACCTAATAGTACGCTTTGCAAAGAAAGTTGTGTAGCTTTGTTTCGATTTATGTTTTCTGGTTTTTATTAACTCAAGTGTATGAAATTTTCTCATAAAGTAGCTCCTTAAAAATAGTAAATTTATTGTAAGGGATTGTCCGAAGACTGTCAAGGTATGCGATTAATTTCTATTCCTTTATGTCAAATATTTTCCCGCTGTTTTTATTTGTTAGTTAAACAAATGGAAATTAAAACCGATATATAGTAAGATATAGAATTTTTGGCGTGAAAATAAGGGGATAAACTAAGGAATATACAAAATAATCCAATAATTATAGTATTTACGCATAGGCCATTTTATGTTATTATATTAACAAGGTGATAACTCGAATCGTTAGGATTTATCATCAATGGCACGGATGAGTTAGAGGGGGAGGAAACCCTTATGCACACGTTGCTTATCAATCATTAGAACATATTTTTTGGTGGAGGATGTATCAATGAGAAATAATAAAAGATGGATTGCCGTTACGGCACTCGCAGGTATTACTGCTGCAGCTCTAATTACTGCTGTTGTTGTAAAGAATAATTTAAACAAAGGGCCAGAAGGAGCATTAACTATTGTTCAAGAAGGAACAGACATGGGAATTAAGCAGGTCCAAGTATTAAAGGATAGTTCCGGAGCTGTTACTGGCTACACAGTCAATGTAGAATCCAAAGGTTTTGTTGCTCCAATAGAGTTAGCGATTAGCTTTAATGCTGAAAAAGATACGATTACAGGAATTGAAGTAGTTTCCCATTCAGAGTCAGATGGTTATGGAGCAAATATGACACAGCCAGAATTCTTAGATCAATTTAAGGGTGCTAAGCTTCCAATATACATTCCAGGTGTAAGTTTAACTTCTGCTTCCTCAAAGGTGAAAGAAGTTGCACCTATGACTACATCTTCTACCTTAAAAGATGGAACATATGAAGTAATAGCAGATGAAGCAAGCAATGGTTGGACTAGTAAAGTATCTATGACGGTAGCTGGTGGAGCAATCACAGAAGTAGTTTGGGATTGTGTTGATGCAAATGGAAATTTAAAGAGTGTTCAAGCAAAGAATGGCGAATACGTGATGACAGAAAATGGTCCAAACTGGGCAGAGCAGGCTGAAAGTTTAGCAAAGTATGTCATTGAAAAGCAGGGATTAACAGATCTTACGGTAGATGAGGCTGGTAAAACTGACGTAGTAGCAAGTGTAAGCATTGATATTAGCGACTTCGTAGCACAAGTACAAGAATGTTTAGAACTTGCTTCTGGTGCTAAAGTTGAAACTACATTAAAAGACGGAACATATGAAGCGGTAGCTGCAGAGGCTAACAATGGCTGGACCAGCAGCGTGAAATTAACTGTATCCGGTGGCAAGATTACAGATGTAATTTGGGATTGTGCTGATGCAGATGGAAACTTAAAGAGTATCCAATCACAAAATGGCGAGTATGTGATGACAGAAAATGGAGCAACTTGGTATGAGCAGGCACAGGCACTTGCTAAGTACGTTATTGAGAAGCAAGGAACAACAGGTCTTACCTTAGATGAGAGCGGCAAGACAGATGTTGTGGCAAGTGTAAGTATTGATATCAAGGAATTTGTAGATCAAGTAGAAGATTGTCTTCGTCAGGCGGCTGGAGCTCAAGCTGTTGCATTAAATGATGGAACTTATGAAATTGTAGCAGCGGAAGCGCAAAATGGCTGGACCAGCAAATTAAGCTTAACTGTAGCTGGCGGTAAGATTACTGATGTAGTTTGGGACTGTGAAGATGAGAATGGTAACTTAAAGAGTATTCAGTCACAAAACGGCGAGTATGTAATGACGGAAAATGGAGCAACATGGTTTGAACAAGCCAAAGCTCTTGCAGAGTATGTAATCGCTAATCAGGGAACAACTGGACTTACTCTTGATGAAAGTGGAAAGACAGACGTTGTAGCAAGTGTAAGTATTAATATTGAAGAATTTGTGAATCAGGTAGAAGAAGCTCTTCGTCAAGCTGCTGGTGTGAAAGAAGAAGTGAAATTAAATGATGGAACTTATGAAATAGTGGCAGATGAAGCTAGCAACGGCTGGTTAAGTAAATTGAGCTTAACAGTAGCTGGTGGCAAGGTTACGGATGTAGTTTGGGACTGTGAAGACGGGAATGGTAACTTAAAGAGTATTCAATCACAAAATGGTGAATATGTAATGACAGAAACCGGTGCTACATGGTTCGAGCAAGCTCAGGCACTAGCAAAATATGTAATCGAGCATCAAGGAACAACTGGTCTTACCCTAGATGAGAATGGAAAGACTGATGTTGTTGCAACAGTAAGTATTGACATTACGGAATTCGTGAATCAAGTAGAAGCGGCACTTCGTCAGGCAGCTGGTATAGCGGAACCAGAACAACCTGAGAAAGAGGAAGAACCTGAGAAGGAAGAGGAAGTAGTTGACGGTACTAAGGTTGATGGTATTTCTGGTGCAACTATAACCACTAAGGCAATATTAGCTGCAATTAACAATGCTCATGACTATCTTGTTAATTATGTAGATGAATAAATATAATAATAAAAATTAAAATATAAATAGTAATTGGAGCGTCACCAAATGGCTTTGCATAGTTATCTGGTGACGTTTTTTTCTAAAGATTTCATTGATAAACATTATGACTTTTTGTATAATTTGATTAATACCTACCAGGGTAGGAGCAATTAATACTCCTACTCGTTTCTTGGGTCAAGCATTCTATGGAATTGCGGCAATTGCTTATAACTTTGTTAGGCTCTTAGAAAATCGGAAGATAGAATCTAATAGCCTCAGAAGAATGTGCTAAGATGGAGTTTGTTTTATGAAAGAATTTCATAGAAAATGAATCTAATACAATTAAAAAAACTAGTGTGGATAATTTCTAAGTAAAAATCTAACTATTCTAAGATGAAACAAAGGTATAACCTTAAGTTATAATACAAGCGTTAATTATAGCAAAATTATAATACATTTGCTTGACAAAGTTATTTACTGTTGCTACAATGATTAGTAAATTTAAAACAGGAAAGCGAGAAAGACTGCGAATCCGGAAGTGGAGTATCTTATGAGAAAGATGGTTTTATCTATTTTGGTAGAAAACACTGCGGGTGTACTTAGCCGTGTGTCTGGTCTCTTCAGTAGAAGAGGGTATAATATTGATAGCTTGACCGTTGGTGAAACTGAGAATCCTGCATTTTCAAGGATGACAGTCGTAGTAAACGGAGAAGAACAGATTTTAGAGCAGATTAGAAATCAACTTCAAAAGCTTGAGGATCTTGTAGAAATAAAAGAGTTACATAGTGAAGAGTCTGTTTGCCGTGAGCTTATCTTAGTAAAAGTTCAAGCAGGAGAATCTGAACGCAAAGATGTAATTGCGGTAGCAGATATTTTCCGGGCTAAGATAGTAGATGTAGCAAAAGAGTCCTTGATGATTGAATTAACTGGAAATCAAGCAAAGATTGATGCATTTATTAATTTATTAGATGGATTTAAGATTTTAGAAATTGTAAGAACAGGAATTACTGGATTACCAAGAGGTTCTGGTGATATTGCTGATTACGTATAAAAGGTATGCCCGCTTGTTTAGTTAGAGTGCTTAACAGGTTGAACATAGAAGAAAGTAATTTTATTTAGGAGGATAATAGAATGGCAAAGATTTATTACCAACAGGATTGTAACCTTTCTCTACTTGAGGGAAAAACAGTAGCTGTCATCGGTTACGGCAGCCAAGGACATGCACATGCACTTAATATGAAGGAGTCCGGTGTACATGTTATTATCGGCTTATATGAGGGAAGTAAGTCATGGGCTAAAGCACAAGCAGCAGGATTAGAAGTATATACAGCAGCAGAAGCAGCAAAGAAGGCTGATGTGATTATGATTCTTATCAATGATGAGAAGCAGGCGAAGATGTACAAAGAGTCTATTGAGCCAAACTTAGAAGCAGGAAATGCATTAATGTTTGCTCATGGTTTTGCAATTCATTTTGGTCAAATCATTCCTCCTAAGGATGTCGATGTATTAATGATTGCTCCAAAAGGTCCTGGACATACCGTAAGAAGTCAGTATCAAGAAGGACAGGGTGTACCTTGTTTGATCGCGGTTCATCAGGATGCTACAGGTAAGGCACATGAATTAGGTCTTGCATATGCACTAGCAATCGGTGGAGCAAGAGCAGGTGTTCTTGAAACAACTTTCCGTGAAGAGACTGAGACAGACCTTTTTGGTGAGCAGGCAGTTCTTTGTGGTGGTGTTACAGCATTGATGAAGTGTGGCTTTGAAGTTCTTGTTGAAGCAGGATATGAACCAGAAAGTGCATACTTTGAGTGTATCCATGAGATGAAGTTAATTGTTGACTTAATCAATGAAAGTGGATTTGCAGGTATGAGATATTCAATCTCTAATACTGCAGAATACGGCGATTACATGACTGGTCCAAAGATTATCACCGAGGATACAAAAAATGCAATGCGTCAGGTTCTAAAAGATATTCAGGAAGGTGTATTTGCACGTAACTGGTTACTTGAGAACCAGATTGGCTGTACAAACTTTAATGCGATGAGAAGAATGGAATCTGAACATCAACTTGAGAAAGTTGGTGCTGAGCTTAGAGGCCTAATGAGCTGGACTCAGAAGAAAAAGTTAATTGATAACTAAAATAATAGGTATTATATTATTCCCAAATATAATCTAGAAGGTTAATCTAAGGATTTCCTTTTAGCAAATAACTCGGATAATCTTAAGAAATAGCGCTTTCTTAAGTGAAATCCGAGTTTTTTTGTTTAAATTAAGTTATTCTGATATTTACATAGCATAATACTTTTTTCAGAACTTATTGTCAATTCATAATTTTAAATGGTCATTCCATATTCTAATTTATTATTTATATTACCCTAATTTATGAATCTTTTATTATCACCCAAAAGAAGTTCACTCTTTATTATCTTAATTAAGCCTTATTATTTATTCAGGTTAGATTATCTTAATTTAGCCTTTTTATTTATTTAGGTTGATTATCATATTTAAACCTTATTATTTATTCAGGCTGTATTATCTTGTTTAGAAATCTCTTTTCACACATATCCTAATATCTAGTGTTATTTAACTACTTTATGAACCAGAAAGAAGTTATTTCTGTAGGAAAAACACATTGCGAGTTCTAAGATATCATGGTATTCTATGGTAGCGATATTGGTTAAAAAATTACTATAACCAGGAATCGAGTGAAAGAAAAAACTCTACTTATTTACAGGCAGCTTTATGCGTTATCATAAATTGCCTTCA
>JAEWHR010000217.1 GCA_023387655.1 Bacillota bacterium | reverse complement strand
TAGACCAGCTAGTTAAAGTCAATGCTTTTATGAAAAAATAATTACTTTTATTTAATGTTTTCAACCTTAAAAAAGGGTGCACTTAATAAACAAAATCGAGATTAGATTTTGCAATAAAACGCTTCTTAGTATCTAGCACTGAAAGTTTATGCAACCATCAGTAAAGGCTGTCTGTAGCTGTTTCTATGTTGCTCAGGAGAACGCAGTTCAAAGGCTGAATTATTCCGTAGAACAGCAAAGATTATATTTGTAACCTTATGCATGATAGCACCAATGGCCACCATTTTAGGTTTGGATTCTTTCTTTTTGTTGTAGTACTGGTAAAGATACGGATTTAAAGCTTCGCCATTACGTTTGACACGTATATTAGCCAATGCTATAGCAAAGATTGCACGACGTGCAATGCGGGAACCGCGTTTTGACATGTGAACTTCTGTTCCTTTAAATTTACCAGATTCGTTTACATTAGGATCCATACCAAAGTATGCAAACAGTTGCTTTGGGGATCTAAATGCTGAAAAGTCACCTATCTCGCACATAATAGATACTGCAGTTAATAGTCCTACTCCTGGAATTGTATCTAATAGACGTATCTGATTGACAAATGTATGGTCATCGTATTCTTCTAAGAGCGATACTATTCGTTCCATTGTCTTAGAGATACTCAAATCCAGACAATCAATTAAGTCAAGTTTGAGCTGAATATTAAAGTAGATACTATCGATTTTACATCCAAATGATTTGGCACAAGTTGCAGCATAAATCAGCTTTTCATAGCGTTCTGTAGCTTTGGTAAGCCCCTTTCTAGATGCGGTGGAAATCTTCTCAATCATTGTTTTTTTATGACCACGTAGAATCTTATCTGGTGTTGGATAGTGTCTAAGAATCATCTTAGAAGTAGTTCCAAGAATATCACTAAAGAGATTAAGATACTGTGGAAAAACAGTCTGTAAAGCGGTTTTAATGGCGATTACATGAGAAGCACGTTCATCCATTAAATCGTAGTAATTACGAGTTAAGGACCGAAGTTCCAAAACAAGCTCAGTAGGTATGAGAGAAGTTTTTAAATCAGGCTTCAAACCAAGCTTAGCAATCCCAGTGGAATCAAGTTTATCATTTTTTACTTTTCGAATGCCCATATTTCTGATAGAATGAGTAATAAGAGGGTTGATGACAAATACCTCAAATCCTGATTCTTTCAGGTGGCAGAAGAGCGGAAAGTGATAGATTCCGGTGGATTCCAGAAATGTGCGAGATTTCATGGAATTCGACTCTTCTGCTTTTTTTATAGCAGAAACAGCTCGAGCAAGGGAATCTGGATTGTTATGAATGATCTTAAAAGGTTTTAAAATTAAATTTCCATGTTGGTCAACAATGGACATCAAGCTAAATGTTGATCCTACGTCAATGCCAACAGAGATATAGTTTGTTTTATTCATAGAATAAAGCTCCTTTCGTAGGGGACACAGGTCCTTATAGGTTTCCATAAAAACAATGAGTACACAACCTGGCGCGGTGATACGGGTATAGCTTATTTAGCTCCCAACCAGCTAAAACATAAATCTTCATTGAATGGAATGACTGTCTAAAGTTACGGGTATCGCTGCAAGAAAGGCAGCTCCCTAGGAGGTGAACGTCTTTCTACCTATCCAAGAGAAAATAATACCTTATGCTTTAAAAAAAGTCGAGGAGTTGAATATCTATACATTGTAATTAGAACTTTATTCACGTAACAATAGTTGGATTGAATTAATCAAAGGAAGAACTCCTTCTCCAACTTAGATATTAATTTTTATAAGAATTAGCATAGCTTTTGGCTATGACTTTATTATACCAGGAGGTGGGTATATGTATCATATTAGTAATGAAAAATTTGGTTTATTTCTTTCTCAAACTAGAAAAGAAAAGAACCTAACGCAAAAGGAATTAGCGGAACAACTTTTTGTTTCAGATAAAACTGTCAGTAAATGGGAGAGAGGACTTAGCATGCCCAATGTCATTCTATTGATACCTATTGCGGATGTACTTGGCATAACAGTTACAGAACTTTTAAGAGGTGAAAAGATTGATACAGAGAAAAAACTTGATACCAATGAAGTAGAAGGATTAGTTGTAGGTTCTCTTGATTTATCCGTTCGTAACAATTTGAAACAAAATAAACGAAATTGGATATTTGCATTTTTGCTTTGCTTTTTTATTACCATAACAGAAATAATAATGTTACTTGTAACAGGTATGTCTCTTACAGAAATGCAAGATAATGTTTTGTTGATTTCCGGACTAATGCTTGCATTTGGAGGATGGTTTTGCTTTTTTGCAAAAGAACTATTACCAACATATTATGATGGAAACAAAGTGGACTACTATTCACAAGGAGTTTTTAGAATGCATATACCTGGAATATCATTTAATAATGGAAACTGGGTGTATATTTGCAATGTAATAAAGACTTGGACACTTTCGATTGCTGTAATATATCCGCTCCTATGTTTTGCCATTATAAATCTTACAAGTATAGAAATATGGAATAATTTAAAAATTATTCTAACATTAATTGCTTTGGGTGGTATGATGATTTCTACTTATTTTGTTGGAAAAAAATACGAATAATTATAGTTAATACGTAACATAATTAGTGCTAATTCTTGTAGTTATAGAGTTATAGGAATGCATCCAAAAGTATTACAGTATGTAATAGAGTTTAGAAATGATCCAAATGCATTCAGTATGTCATAGATTTTAGAAATGCATCCAAAAGCATTCAGTATGTAATAGAGTTATAAGAATGCATCCAAAAGCATTCAGTATGTCATAGAATATTCTTCTCAGTACTACACTTAACTTGTCTGTATACACTTTCTTTAACACTGTTTCGCATGAAATGAAGCGGCTGAAATCGTAAGTAGTAAAAGCGGAACCACTACGCTTTTACTACTTATGAAGTCAGTGCTTTCTTATTTCTTTAGATAGTGAAAAAGTTTCGATTAACAATATATATCTTCCCTTATATCATTCTTTCCACTTACTCAGAGAAGAGTTCGATCTCCTCGCTCTGATCAAGAAGAAGATAAGCATCACATCCCAGTGTCTTTATCTTACCAATCTGCTTGCGAACATTGGATTTTTCTTCATAAAGAACCACATCAAAGTCCTGTTGATATTTTGTTGCTGTTTGTAAGGCCTCTACAATCGCTTCTTTTTTATACAAAATTGCCAAACGTTTTTTCTTATTAGGAATTTGATAATTATTATCTAATAACATCTGATAAATACGTTCAAATCCGATAGAAAATCCTACTGCTGGTATCACCTCATTCGTGAACTTTCCAATCAGATTATCGTATCTACCACCACCAGCAATAGAGCCATTCCAGTCATTACTTACGATTTCAAACACTGCTCCAGTATAATAACTCTGTCCTCTTACCAACGATAAATCAAATTCCATACAGTATTCGCCATTAGATAGTCTGTTACATGATTCAATAATTGTTTCAAGACTTCTAATGTCTTCATTCTCGCCCAAGATTTCACGAATTGTATTGAGTGAAACTGGCATACCAGACAGAAAATCTGCAAATCTAGTAATCGCTTCTTCCTCACAACCTTTCTCCATTAACTCAGTTTTTACCCCACCAATTCCTACTTTACTCATTTTATCAAAGGAGATACAAACCCCTTCCAGCTGGTCAATCGTAAAGCCAAGAGATAAAAGTAACGTGTTTAAAAGCTTTCGGTTATTGAGTTTTATAACAAAATCTCGAATTCCAATATTCTGTAAAGCCTTTGCCGTAGTTGTAATAAGCTCAATTTCTGCATTACATGAATCCGTACCTATGATGTCAATATCACATTGTACAAATTCTCGTAGTCTCCCTTTTTGTGGACGCTCCGCTCGGTATACCCTATCTATTTGGATACAACGAAATGGACTTGTTATTTGAAATCTATTATTTGCAACATAGCGACAAAGCGGAAGAGTAAGGTCGTATCGCAATCCTAAATCCGCTAGATTTTCATAGTTTCCTTCTGATAATTCTTTTTCTAATTTATCCCCACGTTTTAAGACCTTGAATAACAGTTTTAAATTCTCTCCACCTTCACTATTTTCAAGATTTTCAATATCCTCCATAATTGGAGTGCTTATCTTTTGAAACCCAAAAGATTGATATGTTGTTAAAATTACATTCTGTAGATAATCTCTTAATAAAGCTTCCTTCGGTGAATATTCATTCATACCTTTTACTGTACTGATTTTCATATTATCCCTCATTTCTTCTCTATGCATTGTCTTTCCTACGACAATGCTTATACAACAAAAAAAGCCATTCAGGCATATACCCAAATGACTATGATTCTAACGAGATTCGTTGTTCTTTCTATCACTAGATCATCCATCATGGGCATATGCAACGCACAAAAGCCCATGTAATTCCATAGGCTTATTGTTTACCATGATTATGATGATGCATTTTAGTTAAGAACATTATAAATCTCCTCTCTGATAAATAAATTAATGCTTATTGTAACTATCTTTTTGCAATTCGTCAAGTAATTTTCAATATAGAAAATAACTTTTTCTGATTGATTCGTGATAAAGTCCTTATATACCATTTGTGATTTTGTCCCACTGATCATTCTTCTTATGGTATACTTATCCCTCATAAAAAAATATGAGGAGGTTTCATGAGAAAGGTAGAAT
>JAEWHR010000155.1 GCA_023387655.1 Bacillota bacterium | reverse complement strand
CAGGAGTAACTTTGATTTATTAATCAGAGTTACTCCTGAGTGTTTTAATCAGTATTGTTATACAATAAACTTAAAACAAAATGCATTCTATGCTTTCTATTTAAGCAAAAAACGAAATAATCAATGCCCCAACAAATCCTGTTGCTCCAACAATTGTCTCCATCATTGTCCAAGATTTTAAGGTGGTTTTCTCATCGATTTGAAGTAAGGACTTCACAAGCCAGAAGCCAGAATCATTAAAATGACTCATTACTGTAGCACCACCAGCAATTGCTGCGGTTACGCAGGCAAGGTAGAGTGGAGAAAGAGATGCGATCTCTGGCATAGAGGAGATGATACCGGCAGCCATAGTCATCGCTACTGTAGCTGAGCCTACAGAAATACGAACTAAAGCAGCTACAACGAAAGCGATAATAACTAGTGGTAGGGCACTTTTCCCAACAGCTTGTCCAATTACTTCGCCAAGACCAGAATCTTGAAGGATGTATCTTAATACACCACCACAGGCAGTAACCAGAAGGATCATTCCAGTTGGCTCTAAGGACTTAGTCATAACTTTTTCAAGCTCTTCTCTTGAGTAACCGTGCTTGATACCAAGGATAATCATAGCAGCGATGGTAGCAATCGTAAGGGCGACAAATGGTTCACCAAGGAAAGCAAGAACTGGTTTTAGTTGTACTAAAAATTCTATAGGTGTTTCTGTACTGTTGATGATAGCACCTACAATAGTATTGGTAAGAATTAATAACAATGGAATTAAAATAATACCAACTACAGTAGTAAACTTTGGAAGTTTACTCTCATCATAATCTGGAGTATCTTCTAAGTTTTTAGGTAGAGGAACATGAATTTTAGTTCCAATGTATTTACCGAAAATTGGGCCTGCAAAAATCATGGCAGCAGCACCAACAATCAAACCAACAATAATAACATAACTTAAGTCAACACCAAGCATATTTGCTACTAGAATAGGGCCTGGAGTTGGTGGAATAAAGGCATGGCCGACAGCAAGACCAGCAAGTAATGGGATTGCGTAAAATAAAGTGGATCTCTTAGTACGTTTTGCTAAACCGAAAGCAAGTGGAATTAAGATAATTAAACCAGCATCAAAGAAAACTGGCATGGAGATAACCAAACCTGTAATACCAAGAGCCCAAGCGGCTTTGTTATCGCCGAACTTATTAACAAGGGTTAAAGCAATACGTTGTGCACCACCTGAAATCTCTAAGATGGCACCAAACATAGACCCAAGGCCAACTAACAATGCGATACCTTTTAATGTGTTACCCATTCCTGTACCAATGGAGCCAATAATGGCCTCGGTAGACATACCAGCACCAATACCGATGACAATGGCACTGATAAGGATAGAAAGGATCGGATGAAGTTTTACATAAATAATTAAGAATAGCAAGATTGCCATACCAATGAGTGCGGAAGCAATAAGCCGGCCGGCACCTACATTTGGAACTACTTCAGTTGCAGTTAGAAATAAGTTACTGCCTGTAAGAATAGTATTTATACCCATGTGATGTCTCCTTTTTATATATCATTGAATCAAGGTTAAGTTATTGCATATATCCGCCCTTCATTGGCGAAACAGCATGCTCAGAGAAGAATTTTAAAATTCCTTTTTGATACTTTGGTTCTGGTTTTTTCCAAAGTTTCTTTCTTTCATTTAAAATTTCTCTAATTTCATCTTCTGTCTTTAATTCACCATGAATTCCAATAATTCGTAAAATTCTTTCTTTGATATTGATTTCTATGATGTCGTCTTCTTCCACTAAGGCAATAGGTCCGCCTTCTGCAGCTTCAGGAGATACATGACCAATAGCAGGGCCTTTGGAAGCTCCAGAAAAACGTCCATCTGTTATCAGTGCGATGGATTTTCCAAGTTCTTCATCAGATGAAATGGCTTCTGTTGTGTAGAACATTTCTGGCATACCACTTCCTTTTGGACCTTCATAACGAATAAATACAGCATCTCCAGGTTTGATGCGTTTTTCAAGAACCGCGGCAATCGCATCTTCTTCACAATCAAATGGTCTAGCACGAAGAACCGCTTGATGCATTTCCTTTGGAACGGCAGAATGCTTTACAACGGCACCATCTGGAGCGAGGTTTCCACGTAAGATAGCTATGGTTCCATCGTTTCCGATTGGCTCATCAAAGCTACGTATTACGTCAGTACGCTTTAAGCCTACTTTTTTCAAATACTCATCACACTTTTGGTAGTATCCGGATTTCTTTAAATCTTCTAAGTTCTCACCGAGGGTTTTTCCGGTAACTGTCATTACATCTAGGTGAAGCATGCCCTTGATTTCTTCCATAATACGTGGAACACCGCCTGCATAGTAAAAATACTGTGCTGGCCATTTTCCGGAAGGTCGAATATCAAGTAAATAATGTGCACCACGATGTTTTTGATCAAAAGTATCAGCATCAATTTCTAGACCGAATTCCTGTGCAATTGCTGGAATATGAAGTAAGGAGTTTGTGGAACCGGAAATTGCTGCATGAACAATAATTGCATTTTCAAAAGACTTCATAGTAACGATATCAGATGCTTTGATACCTTTCTTAGCAAGCTCTACGGCTTGTATTCCAGCTCTTCTTGCGACGTCTTTTAAATCTTCACAGGTTGCTGGCATTAGTGCGCTACCAGGAAGCATAAGACCCATAGCCTCTGCCATAATCTGCATTGTTGAAGCAGTTCCCATAAAGGAACATGCACCACAAGAAGGACAAGCATTGTGTTTATAGTAAGTTAATTGCTCTTCTGTAATTTCACCACGTTTGTACATGGCACTGTATTTACCAATCTGTTCTAGTGTAAGTAGATCAGGACCGGCATCCATAACACCGCCAGTAACCATAATGGATGGAATATCAAGTCTTCCGATCGCCATTAACTGTGCAGGGACTGCTTTATCACAGCTTGCTATAAATACACCTGCATCAAAGGTAGTAGCATTGGCGTGTATTTCAATTAAGTTAGCTATCGTATCACGAGATGCTAGAGAATAATTTATTCCATCATGTCCTTGTGCCATACCGTCACAAATATCAGTAGCAAAATATCTTGCAGCTTTACCTCCGCTTTGGTTTATGCCCTCCACAGCCTCATTTACAAAAGTTAATAGATGAGCGCTACCAGGATGGCTATCTCCAAATGTACTTTCAACAATTATTTGTGGTTTTTCTAAATCATTCGCGGTCCAACCCATTCCCATACGAAGGGGATCCATCTCTGGAGCAATGGCGCGGACTTCTTGGCTTTTAAGCTTCATACTCAGCGTCCTTTCTGTAGTGCTAGTAAATATGTCTGATGATTATTTTTATTGTAATTTATTGAATAGTTGTCTGATGACTTTATGGTATAAATGTAACATGTGACAAGAGCTATGTCAATTTATTTTATGAAATTTGTGATAATGCATAAAAATGAATTTAAAATTTGTTTAAAATAGTAAATGGAATTAGAAAAACTATACATAAAGAGTTGTATATTAACGAGACATCATACATCTTCCATTTCTCTGGAAGTTGTATGATGTCTATATAGTAAGATTGTGGTTATGACAAAATTAAAATAGGAAGACCGTAGAAAAGTAACTTCTGAAAATTTGAAGTGATAAGATAGATACTTATAATAAAGAAGGACCGAGATGAGAATAAAAAAGTACTACAAGAAGGAAGAAACACCTGAAACTTGTAGTACGTTGGATCTAAAAACTATGAAGTTATAGCAATAATAGTTTTATTTGTATGAAATGACTTAGCTTATACTATTTATCAAATTATGTTTGGATTATGTTGGCTCAGAATATGTTTGAGCTAACTCAGATTCCTTTTTTAGTTGTGTTATTAAATCTCGGTTGTATAAAAGATGCATCGTCATTGCGTATTTGGCACTAGAGCTGTCGTGATTACTAATTGCTTCAAATACTTGTCGATGGGTTGTAATCGTCTCAGGAAGTAATTTTCTATGTGTAATATTA
>JAEWHR010000110.1 GCA_023387655.1 Bacillota bacterium | reverse complement strand
TCCTCATTCTTTGAAAGTAGGTCTTCAAAGTCTACTTGTTGCATCGATAAACGACTTTCCGTTAGCTGTATTCTAGCAGAACGGCTACCTAAATCAGCAACTGCAACATTGATTAAATTCTGCTGTCCTTTGACTTCTGTAAGGGCATTTCCAAATGTTTTTTGCATTACCTCATCTTTTAGAGTTTTTTCTGTTGTTAATACTTCTAATGCTTGATTTAATGTTACTTTTTGTTCTTCCGTAGTATTTCCGCTTTCCAGCATCTTTTTTACTTCAGTTATTTTTTTCTCTACATCAATCACGGCATTTACTGCATAAATAATATCATCGATGGTTCGTCCTATACTATGAGTGATAGAATCACTTCCCTGTGTATTAATCACCATGGATTGGCTAAAATTAATCTCATAACGGATTTCTTGGTCCTGCTTTGTAAAACTACGTTCTACTGTTTCTTCTCTCGATAAATCCGTTTGTATGCAATCAAAATAATGTTCAGGTTTTAAGTCATTCTTTTGAAAAGAATTCTTATCATAAGTAACCTTGATCTCTACTTTATCACGGAATTCTTGATAAACATCCTCCGGTAAGATCAATTCTCCAGTATCCGCTAAGAAATATATCGTTCCATCTGGTGGTGTATACGCACCCTCATCCGTAGATTTTTTCGACTCGATAAGGCCACCATAATCAGTATACGTTCTGTTTCCATCATCGTCAAGAATTACATTACCATCAGCATCTTGATCTGCAAATTCAATCTTTAATTGGCCTTCATCTAAATTCTTGACATCATTATATGCCAATCTTAACCGATGTGCAGTGATATAATTTGGCTTTTCGTCAAAATTAGTATCCCATGGATCATTTGGATTAAATTTAAAGGAATTGATTGATTTTTGAATCACATCTAGATTAGAACCACTTAATTTTTCCGTTATCTCATAGTTATAATCATCCGATGTAGCTTCTGAAAAAACCAAGCTAGAATCCGTCTTATAACCACTAAAAACATATCTTCCCGCATAATTTGTATTGCCTTCTTGATAAATCTGATCTTTTAATTGCTTTAAATTTACCGCAAGGCTGTTTCTATCCTCTTCTGTTAAAGTATCGTTAGAGCCATTCACACAATAGGTATGAATTTTCGTTAAAATCTCATTGACATTACTCAAAGAGCTCTCCGTCAAATCCATCCACGCTAAGGCATCCGGAATATTCTTTTCATAATATTGATTTAACTCCGTAAGGTTAGTCCGAAGCTTCAACGCACGTACTGCAACAATTGGATCTTCAGAAGGACGCTGAATTTTCTTACCCGTGGAGTATTGTTGTTCTAATTTTGACAAACTATTCTTATTGCTATTGATATTGTAAAGAACATTATTTGTCATCATTTTATTTGTAATTCTCATACTTTTCTCCATTCCTGCACATGATTTTCGTGCTTCATTAGCGGAAAATGTGAAGGGGCTTTTCTTCACACTTAAAAACATGCTTGCTTAGTATGTTGGTTATTTATTTCAAGGATTACGATGACACAAATATCCGTGTGATAAAAATTTATTATTTTTTATCACTTGAAAACATGCCCCTTAGTAGTAGGCCAGAAGTTTGTGCCGAGGACGACGCAGGCACAAACTTCTGTGTGAGATTTAGAAGTTCTTCGGCACCGTATTGAGGTGCCCTAGAACTTCTTCTCACACTTAAGCGCCCATGTAATTAATGAGTTTATCATAAATCTGGTCCATAACAGAAATTACTTTAGCGGATAAATTATAAGCATTTTGATAACGCACTAAGTTCATCGCCTCTTCTTCTTGATCTACACCGCTGATAGATAAACGTTGATTTTGAACCGCTGTTAAGATGTCCTTTTGATTTTCAGCGAAATTACTTGCTTTCTTTGCATCAATACCGATCTCTGCAACTAGGGTTTGAAAAAACTGTGCAGGTTTGCCTTGTCCAAACATTTTGACATTATCTTTTAATTTTATTAAATCCTCAATATTATCAGGATTTGCAATACCATTCTCAATTGACTTGGATGCTGCTATCTTTTTAGGATCTGTCGCAACTGCTTTTGTAACTCCAAAGGAGTCTGCAGTAAGCAAATAATAAGAAGCATAATTTGGTTCATCAACATAATCTCCGGCGTAAGCCCCAGTCTTTGAGGTAAACAAATATCCATTGTCCAAATCTGTAGGGGAATTGTTAAATATAAAATTCTTCCCTGTTACAACATCTACACCATTAAAGAAATCTAAGCCTTGTTCACCATTTAAATCTTGTCCACTCTTATGAACCTCGTTAAATTCCTTGGCATAGGTTCTGGCAAACTTATTCAGCTGAGCCATATAGTAAGGAATTCCTTTGTATTCAATCTGTTGTCCAATATAGGTAGCCTCTTCATCCACATCCACTTTTACTTCCTCATCAAGTGAAAACTCGTAGATAAACTCTCCGGTGTCTTCATCCTTTCTTACCGCAAACCCATTATAACGGTATTCTCGGTTTCCTACTGTAATAACACCATTGGTCGCTATATTCAAATCTTCCACATTATTTTTATTAGTTTGTGTTACTGTAATCGTCATATCGCCAGCAATTGCGGTAGCTTTTCCTTGATAGCCTTCTTTATTATTTCCGTCACGAACTTGTAGTAAAGCCTTAAGCGTCCCACCCATCGTTGGACTGTTTAGATTCACAGTTTGTCCATTGCTCCAACAAACTTCATATAAACCTTTGGCATCCATCTGATTTATCTTAGAATCTCTTGGTACGACCTTTAATTGATTTGCCTGATAGGTGTCTACTAGAGTTTGACCATCTAGTTTTACGGTAAAGCTAGTAACTCCCACATTATCACCAACAATACGCTCCGATACACTTACCGTTGCAAATCCAGATAACTCTTCCACCATCAAAGCACGTTGATCTCGAAGGTCATTTGCAGTACTTCCACCCACTTCAATTGTGTTAATTTGCTTGGTAACAATGGCAATTTGCTGAGCCAAGGAATTTACACGCTCCACTTGGTTCTTAATCTCAAAATTACATTCTTCCTGCAAACGACTTAAGCTTGTAGAAAGTGAATTCACATAGTCACAAGTACTTTGTGCCATGTTTGTAA
>JAEWHR010000103.1 GCA_023387655.1 Bacillota bacterium | reverse complement strand
AAACTATTGGATTTCTTCCCTGATTATACAGTGAAAAAAAGAGAAAAAACAATACAAAATATTACACTTAAGGATTTGTTAACAATGACAGCCCCTTATAAATATAAATTAGCACCCTACACTTACATAAAGTATTTCATGAGCGATGACTGGGTAAAATTTACCCTTGATTTATTGGGTGGTAAGGGGAAGATAGGGGAATTTAGATATACACCCCTCATAGGACCAGATATTTTGTCAGGAATACTTGCAAAAGTAACTGGACAATCTGTGTTTGACTTCGCAAGAGAAAACCTATTCTTGCCATTGGGAATTACTGTTGAGAGTAATGTTTATTTTCATAGTGCAAAGGAACAACGCGCATTTAATAAATCTAGCAGTATTAGTGGATGGGTTGCTGATCCAACTGGAATAAATGCAGGAGGTTGGGGACTTACTCTCTCTCCTGTGGATATGGCAAAAATAGGCCAGTTATACTTAGACGGCGGAATGTGGAATGGAAATCAAATTGTATCATCAAAATGGATCGATGAGAGTACAAAGGAACATAGCCGATGGGAAAAACTTAATCTCTCCTATGGATATTTATGGTGGGTAGAGAGCGGAAATGGATATTTGGCTATGGGGGATAGCGGAAATGCAATTTATATCAATACAAAGAAAAGAATGGTAGTTTCTATTGCTTCTCTTTCTATGCAAAATGCTAAGGATAGAATAGTATTAATCAAAGAATATATCGAACCAATATTTGAAAAGTGTGAATAGTAAATTTAAAATCATTGGTAAGATTTTTAGAATAAAGTGAGGAAACATGATATAAAAGAGAAGGCATAACCTACTCTAGGAATATCTAGTTTCCTCATTCTAATTAGAAGGAAAATATTTTTATATTACAGAATATAGATAACGTATCCTTTTATTTTAACGCATCTGGCGATAATAGCAGATAGCACTGTTCACTTGTTCTGCAAATTCTTCGTTTGCTTTATGGAAGTTGCAGAGTACGCGGTCAATAATATCTTGTTTACATTTATAAAGTTCGACTGCAATATTATCAATCAAGTGGCATTTTTCTTCACAAGTTAATGATTCGTAACGTTCACCAGCTTGTGTAAAGTCAGATGGATTTTTTATTGGAATACGTCCGATATATCCACTGACGCATTCTGGTTCAGGTTGAATGAGGTCGGCAGGTCTTGGGTAGTTGCAATTTAAGCTATTTGGTGAGTAGTTAATAGGATTAGGGTTAAATAGATAGGTTGCCGCACCATCGCGTTGATTATTATTTACGCAGGAGATAGTGCGATTCACTGGTAGCTGAGCAAAGTTTGGACCAAGGCGATGACGCTGAGTATCAAAATAGGAGAAGGATCTACCTTGAAGCATTTTATCTGCAGAGAATTCTATACCAGGAACAATATTACCAGGGCAGAAAGCAGCCTGCTCTACTTCAGCAAAGAAATTTTCCGGGTTGCAGTTTAAGGTCATCATACCTACAGGCATTAATGGGAAACGATCCTCTGGCCATATCTTAGTATCATCTAACGGATCAAATTCGAGACAGTCAATCATTTCAGGGTCCATAATTTGAACACAAAGTTCCCAACTTGGATAACAACCACTGGCAATAGATTCTTGAAGTGTTCTTACTGCGATATCTGGATCAGAGCCTGCAAGCTGTGCTGCTTCAAAGCGGTCGATTGTTTGTAATCCTTGTTGCGTCTTCCAGTGATATTTAATATAGACACGTTTTCCACAAGAATTTACCCAAACAAAGGTATTAACACCGAATCCATCCACATGACGATAATCTTTAATCGTTCCACGATCAGAATAAAGCCAAGTAATCATATGAGTCGCTTCTGGAGAGAGAGAAACAAAGTCCCAGAATCTCTGAGGGTCATGTAAATTGGTATCTGGTGATGGTTTTAGAGAATGGATTACATCAGGGAATTTGATTCCATCTCGGATAAAAAAGATTGGTAAGTCGTTCCCAACAATGTCTAAAATACCTTGTGTGGTATAAAACTTTACTGCGAATCCACGAGGATCACGTACTGTATCTGCAGAACCTTTGGAGCCAATTACCGTAGAGAAACGAACAAATACTTTGGTTTTACAGTTTGGATTTTGCAAAAACTCTGCACATGTATAGTCAGCCATACAATAATATGGTTGAAAGTAACCAAAAGCACCGACACCTTTTGCATGTACAACTCTTTCTGGTATTCTTTCACGATCAAAATGTGAAACTTTATCAATAAAGTGTATATCCTGAAGAAGAACTGGACCATCAGGTCCAACGGTTAAAGAATTTGTATCATTTGGAATTGGTCTTCCAAAACTATCGGTTAAGTAATCACAACAATTCTTATCATTCCGTCTATCCATTTGTATCCCCTTAAAAAATATGGCTATGGTTAGCCTTTTTTACTATTTTATTCAGGGTGTGGTAATATGTACATCTTTTCAATCATAATTCGTCATTCAAAATAAGTGTATTTTTGACAGCTAAAAAAGAGATGGCATAAAAAGAGCAATAAAAAATAGTAAATTAATAGAG
>JAEWHR010000012.1 GCA_023387655.1 Bacillota bacterium | reverse complement strand
TCATTTGATTACTGACTACTAGTTACGACATGCATAGGAGACATCACAATGAAGAAAAAGCTAAGGTTTCGGCTACAAACTGTAAAACAAATTACGAATATTTATAGTAGTATTGATTACATACGATACTTTATTGTTTACTTCATTGATGTTGGGGAAGCCTATGTTGATCAAGAAGTGGAACCAATTCCAGACAACATATATAAAAAAAGTGGCATATTTAGTCTTGAGGGGATGAAATTTCATCTGGATAAATGTATTGAAAAATGTCGGGAAGAGGGCTACTCAGGTTTTATGGTATTTAGAAATCATCAAAATATGTTACAAGTAATTTCAAAACAAGAAGAGGAATTTATCAAAAAAGTGAATAGTCTGCTCATACAAAAACAAAGTGATTTGTTATTAGGTAGAGCAGTGATAAATAATCAACGGGTAACCTACAAGGTTAACAAGAATATTACAGGATGGAAAACGAATCGATTGATGTTACGGTTAGTTATTTAACTAATAAACAGCAGATGCAATAATTATCCTGGAATCCTAGGTAAACTTTTTGCTAGGTAAAATATTCAACAATTAATTTAGCCCCCAAAGTATATTCATACATATGACGGCTACAGTCTTCGAGGAATCGGTAGAACTGTAGCCGTTATTATATCTATTGACAATTAATTTATAATATATTATAATTTAGCTACACCTCAAAATGGTTATTGTAATAATTTGGGGATGTACCGGTTTCGACAGGGGTTTTGAAATTGGAGAAGCAAGTCGTAGGAATGCGTTAAATCCAAAATAAATATAAACGCTAACGATAATTTAGCATACGCTGCCTAATGGCAGCTGTCTGACTTAAAGCACCTACACTTTAAGACCCAGGCATCGACTATGTAGGAAACGACGCATACAAAGCTTTGAGTATGTGGGCGTAACATGAAGCTACTGAAATCAGAATCGTGTTGATTCGAGTCTGACGTAGGGAATGTTAAATAATCAACTAAACTTGTAGAAGTACAATGGAAGGGCTTTTGGACACGGGTTCAACTCCCGTCATCTCCATTACTAAACCTTAGTGTTTGCTAGGGTTTTATTTTTTTGTTATATTCTATGTTGTATAACATTGCTATGGTGAAATTATATATTATGCTTATTTGCTATCATTTAATATAAAAATAAGTAATATAAAAGGTATTTAAAATCTGCACCAAATTCAAATATCTTATTACGTTCAACTATTACTATTAAAATTCTTTAAGAACAAAGTGGCTTCGCCACTCTAAGATCCGCGAATCAACAAATTCAGGGCGATGCCACTTTGTCGCGTAATCAAAAAAAGTGCCTGGTTCCCAAGCACTTAAAAGAGTAAGATAGGCATTATAGTAAACTAATTCTCCTATGTGATACATATTCTAGTTTAAATAGTTTCTCGTTATTTCTTTAGATTCTCATAACAATATTTACACATTGCTCTATATTTATCATTTCCTCCAATGTCAACTTGTTCCCCATGTGTAATTAGATTACCTTGTTCATCAAAGCGAACATTCATCGTAGCTCTGCGACCGCATGAACATACGGTTTTGATTTCTTGTAAACTCTCAGAAAGTTCAATAAGTCTTTGGCTACCTTCAAAAAGATGCTGTTGAAAATCTGTCAACAGGCCAAAGCATAGGACATTGTTGTGAAAGGAAATCTCATAAAGTTCGTCAACCTGATCTTTTGTAAGGAATTGAGCTTCATCAACCATAATTATATCAGCGGGATGTTTTTGAAAGGTATCTTTTATGGAATCAGTTGGATTAACCATAATACATTCTGCTTCGATCCCAATTCTTGACTTTATAATGGATTTACCTTCTCGATCATCGATAGAAGGTTTTAATAATAAAACATCAAAACCCTGTTCTACATAATTATGGCGAATCATTAAAAGGTTTGCTGATTTGCTACTATTCATACAACCGTATTTAAAATATAATTTTGACATTCATACCTCCATGGTAGCTTTACCATTTCACTAAATTAAAACTCCTTCTATTGTATTCGCATGAAAACTAGGAATCAAGGGAATTCTTAGAATGGCAACCCAATGCTTTAGTATATTAAAATGTATTTGTATCCAGATGGAAATTATTCTACCATTAGTCGATAGAATTAGCAATCTCTATCGTAGAAAGCTCCCTTGCTTTCCGTTGTATTTTCTAGCGAAATATGTTACGATACAAAGGCAAAGTGACAAAAAAAGATACTTATGAAACTATGTTTAGCAAACATTTAAAAACTATGCTAGAAATGAGTTACAAAGAAATAAAGGGAGAATAACATGCATAAGAAATTAGGAATAATGATACTATGTGGAGCTATGACTTTTAGTCTAATTGGTTGTGGCTTAAAAAATAAAGAGACTGATGAGGCAACACCAACGCCATCTATCACACAAGAAGAATCAAGTAATGAAGATGTTGCTGAGGAACCAACCCTTACCAAAGATGCTAAAAAGTTGTATCAGTTTAAGGATGCTAAGAAAGGTGATACGATTGCTGAAATCAACATAAAAGATTTTGGTACCATTAAGATAAAATTATTTGAGAAAAAAGCTCCAAAAGCAGTAGAAAACTTTATAACCCATGCCAAGGACGGATATTACGATGGAGTAACATTTCATCGAATTATTGATGATTTTATGATACAAGGGGGAGATCCTCTTGGGACAGGAACTGGTGGTGAGAGTATCTATGGTGAGCCTTTTGAAGATGAATTTTCAAATGACCTATATCCTTTCCGTGGTGCTCTTTGTATGGCAAATAGTGGAGCTAATACGAATGGTAGTCAATTTTTTATTGTTCAAGCGGATTCAGAACAGGTGAACCTATTGAAGGATTTGGCGATGGAGTATTATAATTTATCCTTAATTGATTATGTGCAAAAAGCTTATGGAGTAGCTATATCATCAAGTGAACTCAATCAATTTTTAACCTATGGAGGTACACCTTGGTTAACTAGAAAACATACAGTATTTGGACAAGTGTTAGAAGGTTTTGATGTCTTAGATGCGATTGCAGAAACTGAAAAAGCAGACAATCAAGGAACTCCAAAGAATCCTGTTGTAATTGAAACTATAAAAATCTCAGAAGTTCAGTAAGGAGATTATATTTTAGATTATAAGAGACGATATTATAAAGAAAAAGGAGGAATAAGGATTGTTTGAATTTGATGGATATGGTTATGCAACTGCGAAAGAAATGGATTTAGCTAAAAAGGAGGCTGAATCGATTGCTTATATTAGAAGTAGAACAGATTTTTCAGATAGAGATAAGTTAAAAAAGCTATATGAAGGATTAATAGAAAAACAATCCTTTGTGACTCCTACCGGCATCAGTTTTCTAAGGGAAATACAAAAAGAACTGAATGCATTTTCTGATAAGACCGTGAGTCCAGTGTTAGTTACTGTACCAACGGAGATGAAAAAAGGAGCATTTGGACGTAGTGCAACTTTTCAACAGATGTCTGAGGAGCAAAAACAAGGGAAAAAAGATATATTACAGGGGAAACTTAGAAACCTGCGTATCATAAATGTTTTTTTAATTTTGATCATAATTGGAATGTTTGCATCCGTATTGCTTGGTAACAACTCACCTTTTGAAGATGCTGAAGTAAAGATACAAAACAAGTATTCGGCATGGGAGAAGGAACTGACTGAAAGAGAAAATGCAATTCTAGAAAAAGAACAAGCGCTTATGAAACAAGATAAGGAAAACTAGTTTTTTTAGCAAGGTTTTCACAAATTCTACATAGATATTTGCTATGCTGTAGAAAAGAGTGGAGGTACGATATGGAACGCTTAAAAGTTTTAGTGGTAGATGATGAAAGTAGAATGCGTAAATTAGTAAAGGATTTTCTTTCTCGTAGCAACTATGATGTATTAGAAGCTGAGAATGGAGAGCAAGCAGTTGATATATTCTTTGAGCAGAAGGATATTTCTTTAATTATTCTAGATGTCATGATGCCAAAGATGGATGGGTGGCAAGTATGTAGAGAGATCCGTAAATTCTCTAAGGTACCTATCATTATGCTTACTGCAAAAAGTGATGAGAAAGATGAATTGTTAGGTTTTGAATTAGGTGTGGATGAATATATCTCAAAACCTTTTAGTCCTAAAATATTAGTTGCACGTGTAGAAGCCATCGTGCGACGAACAATTCAAACTTCGGACGAGACGATAGAAATAGGTGGAATCTTAGTAGATAAGGCAGCGCATGAAGTTAAAATAGATGGTATGGCAATTGATTTAAGTGTGAAAGAATTTGAACTCTTGACTTATTTTATTACAAACAAAGGTGTTGCTTTATCTAGAGAGAAGATTTTAAATAATGTGTGGAATTATGATTACTTTGGAGATGCAAGAACCATAGACACTCACGTAAAAAAGCTTCGTAGTAAAATGGGAGATAAGGGTGATTATATTAAGACCATTTGGGGAATGGGCTATAAATTCGAGGTGGTTTAATGAAACATTCCTTACGGCTTAAAATTACATTTTTACTTACCATATCGCTGGCATTTACGATTTTTTTATGTTGGGCGCTAAATAAATTTTTCTTAACTGATTATTACCAATATAGTAAGATTAAAGCACTTGATTCCGTGTTTTATGAGATCAATAATACTTTCAATGAGAGTAGTCAAACAGGAGTTTTTACAGAAGAGCAATTAATGAAGATGGATAGAATGGTGTCGACAAATAATGCAAGTGCCTACATCGCAAAAAATGCCGATCTCTATAATGGTATTGTTTATAGTTCGAATGGTTCTGAACGTAATATTTCACGTGTAATAGAATCGATGGCAGCATATTTATACGGAAATACGCCAAATAGAATGATAGATAGAATAAAATGGATTAAAAATGTTGGTAATAAATATGATATCTTTATCCAACATGACGCTTTAATGCAGATGAACTATCTTGATTTGATTGGAATATTGGATACTGGTTTAGTTGTATTTGTACGAACGAACATGGAAAATCTTCAGGAGAGTTCTGCTATATCCAATAATTTCTTAGCATATGCCGGTATATTTGTAACTGTTGTGGGTTCGTTTGCTATGTTCTTTATAAGTAGAAGTTTTACGAAACCTATATTGGTACTAGAAGGTATAGCAAAAAAGATGACAAACCTTGATTTTAATGTAAAATATGAGGGTACATCACAAGATGAAATTGGTCAGCTTGGGAATAGCATTAATATGCTTTCTGAAAAATTAGAGAGTACAATTTCTGAATTAAAGGTTGCGAATATTGAATTACAATCCGATATTGAACATAAAGTACAAATTG
>JAEWHR010000211.1 GCA_023387655.1 Bacillota bacterium | reverse complement strand
ACTTAAAAGAATTTTTAAAGTATCGTGATACGAATCCTATCTTTGATGATGTGAAAATTGCTGGAAATATTGGGATTCCTCTATTTGTACGAGAAGACGGCTACCTAACATTTAACGTGCAGGAGCTAATAGAATAAAAAGATATATCATGTGAGGTTGAGTGAAAAAGTTGGTTTTTCCACTCAACCTAATTTATTTCACATGTTCTTCTATATGGGTGCTTAACTCTTTCCTCTTGCTATTTGTATAGAATAGCAGAATTTATTTCTCCTTTAAAGATATCAAGTTCTGCTTATTCCCATCTAAAGACTTAACAAGTATATCCCGGTTTTATTGAATAACAAACATATTTTAATCTAACTTAGATAACTTTGTTTCCACAAATTTTTTAACTAAAATTGCTTCTTTCTCTGTCAACTGCCTACGATGCTCATTGATATATGCTCCATCGCCAGTGGATTGATATTCAAAAAATCGTTCCGTTTCAGGCCAAACCTTTCCCATAAAAGTCCAACCTTCTTCTTTTATATGCTTTCCAAGGTTACAATTCATTAATATGGTTGCAGAGCATACCGGCTCTGTTGCTGCACTTGGATGCCAAGGTCTTCCAAGGTATACAGTTTTTTCTGGTACTTCTTCTGGAGCTGTAAAACTACTCTCATAAAAGATAAAACCATACTCATCTTTTTCCCTCGTGCTTGCTGCTGTTGCGTAACCATTTAGTTCCTTCGAATCACAATTTCTAGAATGAATATCACAATGAACAAAGATTGCCTCAGCAGCGCCAAAGATAAAATCAATATCTCCCTCGATATAACAATCTTTAAATATGCAACTTCCTTCTCTTACATATAGGGTATCTTGGCGTCCATAAAATGCACAGTTTTTAAATATCAAGCCAACTCCAGTAGAGTTTACTGCAACTGCTTGTCGTCCAGGTGAATCAAACCCCTCTTGAACATAACTGTTTTCAAAAGAAATTCCATCAAACTCAACATCGTCAGCATCAATAAAAACACTAGCACTTCGATTGGTGCCAAGCTTTTCTCCTGTTTTTGTTATGATACCCGCATAATTTCCATATGTTATTTTGGTTTTATCTTTTCCTTCTCCTTTTATCTTGAGACCATAGATTCCCTTTGGTATAGTCACTAGTTCCTCATAGCAACCTTCTTTCACTAATATAGTGGCATTCTCTATACCTTCTCTTACAATTGCATCAATTGCATCTTGTACTTTAAAAAATTGACCATCTTCCTGTTTTGATACGGTATATTCTGTCATAACAACCTCGTTTCTGCGTTTACGCTTTTTTTATTGTCATAAAAATTTGTGTATACGTATAAAGCAATATTAAAATTACAAATGCTTATTTAAAAAATGATGAAAAGTGCCATATGGTAATATTACTAACCATACAGCACTTAAATTTATTCTTATAAACAACCGAATACTTTCGTCTATCTCATCTTCGATTACCATCCAACCTTTATCATTACTGAATATCTCATTTGTCATTCCTTTTGATATTCAATAATTATCTTCTGCGCTCGTTTGTTATCTGTAATAACTTCTTATTCACTAGTTGCTCTTTATTAAGGAATCTTACATCTCCTCCAAAGCGAACTTCAATTAGCTTTACATCCGAATTATCAAAGACTTCTCCCTTACCAAAATACTTATGTATTACAAGGTCATGTTCACGAAGTGCTTGAATCGCTTTGCGTAATTCATTCTTTTCCGAGCTCTCTTTTCCAAAACTTTCGTTTTCTAAGTTATCTTTTTTCTTAGAAATTTCCTCAT
The DNA here is from genome assembly GCA_023387655.1 of Bacillota bacterium. Classification (GTDB taxonomy): domain Bacteria; phylum Bacillota; class Clostridia; order Lachnospirales; family Lachnospiraceae; genus Lachnoclostridium. The sequence goes on along the minus strand of JAEWHR010000211.1, from coordinate 2,742 downwards.
TTACTAGCTCTTTTGCAGCGGCAAATTCATCTGAAAATTCAATTGTGTCTTTAAGTTTTGAGTTCTTAACATATACTTCTGAGGTATGCTGAATCTCTACTGGTTGACGCGTTGGTTTTCCTTCCTTAGTGAATTTCCCCTGTGCTTTCCGCTTTATTTTTTCTTCCGAAGGATCTTTCTCATCGATATCTCTCGTAATCACCATATTTTTAAGTTTTTCGATTTTTTTGGATGCTTCCGATGCCTCTGCAAACTCTTCTTTTCGTTTCTTTTTAACGGATAAAGACAAAACTACTCCTAAGGTTAGCATAGCAACTCCACCAAATATCCATAGAATCGTGTTCCCGGTGCTATTAGATTCGGATACCTTCTGATCCTTTGTAGGAGTCATAGTAGGCTCTATTGTTGGTACTTTTGTTGGTTCCGGGGTTGGTGTTAAAGTCGGGGTCGGTGTAAGAGTCGGCATTGGTGTCGGAGTAATCACCTTACTAGTTTTCTCAATGTATGTACTCGTTGCATAACCAACTAATTCTTCGTTCTCATACACAAATCGGATTTCATACCAAGGTTTTTTTCCTACCATTACTTCCGATAATATGGTCACCTCAGTACCTTTTTTTAACTTAACGCTCTGATTGCCTACAAGAAGTTGCTCTTTATCAGTACCTGCACCTACTCTGACATTGACACCGCTTGTGACTTTACCAACATAATAAACCTCGTCCTTATCTTTTGTCTGAGTAGTAACTAATGCATTTATCTTCAGTTGACTTCCATAGGCAACTGAAGTTTCAAAAAGCGCTACTGTCATTGCAAAACAAGCCCCAAACATTGCACCTTTTAAGAATCGTTTCCCATATTTCATAATTCTTGTCTCCATGGTTAACCTCACTTTCAAAACAACACGTTTCTTTTGCTAACACAACTCGACCTTTAAAAGCAGCCATCACTAACCCTTTATTTGTTATAAGGAAATACTCTTTCTTTCCTTATTTATCGTCTAGTCCTATTTTACCAGTGACGTATCACAATGTCAAAATGTTTATTGTATATTTTAGCAAATATAGTACATTTTTGTATTAATTGTAATTATTTCTACCATATACGACAAAAATCATTTCTTATCGACTAATCAAGGCTTTTAGAGTTCCTATTATATTCAAATTTCAATTGCTATAAAACTATTACACTAACATTTATGTTCTTGACTTTGCATATAAATTATAAACTGTGAGGCAGTTCTTCCGGATAATCCACCAGAACTAAGTTCCCACATATTCGCTTTTTGCAGCAAATCTTCTTTTGATAATCCAAAATTATCATGTTTCTTCGCTAACTCCTCAACAATTGCAAAGTACTCTTTTTGAGATGGAGCAGAGTAATTGATACTAATACCAAACCTAGCAACTAAAGAAAGTTTTTCTTGCATCGTATCAGAACGATGTAACTCATCCTTTGACATATCAGAACGATCACTCCATGTTTCTCTAATTAGATGCCTACGGTTTGATGTTGCATAGATTAAAACATTGTCAGGTTTCGTTTCAAGGCCACCTTCAATCACCGCTTTTAAATACTTATATTCTATTTCAAACTCCTCGAAAGATAAATCATCCATATAAATAATAAACTTATAATTACGATTCTTTATCTTTGATATAACTGTAGATAAATCTTCAAACTGGTGCTTGAAAATTTCAATCATTCGAAGTCCTTCTGGGTAGTATTCGTTCAAGATAGCCTTAACACTCGTTGATTTTCCAGTTCCACTATCTCCAAACAGTAATACATTATTTGCTTTTTTCCCTTCAATAAAAGCCTTTGTGTTATCCACTAATTTTTTCTTTTGAATTTCGTATCCTATCAAATCAGAAAGAACTACCTCTTCTGTATTCGTAATCGGCAATAATCTCAGTTCATCGCCATCATTTCCTACACGAAAAGCTTTGTTAAGTCCAAGCATTCCGACACCGTAATCTCTATAAAAATCAGTTACTATTTGAAAGATTTCGTTTTCATTATTCGCTTTATCAATCTTACGACTTAGAGCCTGTACCTTTTCACTAACACTACGATTGTAGCACTTTCCATTTTTCTCTATTGCTCTATAGCTCGTAATCACTTTAAAGCAATCAATGCCAAGTTCATTCTCAAGCAAGGTGAAGTCATAGTCAAATAGAGCCTTAAATATTGCAAAATCTCCTTTGGCAAATTCATTAACAGTACCTTCTCTAGCACCTATTTTTTCACACGTCATGCTAAAAGGATTCTCAACAGTAGCTAATAAATAACTTAAATAATTCTGCCATAAATTATCATTAAACCCGTATTCTGTTGCAAGATCTAATAAATTATGTATTTGCGTATAGATAGCTACAATTGTATCCGCTTTATTTGAATTTCCTCGTTGATACTGTTCTATAATATCTGCCAATCGAACTAAAATGCTGTCTTTTCCTATGTTACGATAGATAACCAACTTTGATAATAACTTATACATAACTAAAGTCCTTTCTTTTTTTACGATCTTATTTTTTACTTTTTAGTTTACTTATTTATCATTTTGCTTTCTAATCAATTGTTTTCTATTCAAATTGCTTCTTATCATTTTATTCTCAGATCATTTCATTTTCTTATTTTACTTTAAAACGAACATAAGCACTAACTGCTAAAAAAGACTGGAAAGCGCTTTACTTTCCAGTCCCTTCACAGCATTTATAAATTTTACATTTTTTCTGGTGC
>JAEWHR010000073.1 GCA_023387655.1 Bacillota bacterium | reverse complement strand
AATGTATTACTTATCATAAATTAATATAATGGATAAGCGTCTGTTAGCATCTTAACCAATGCGATTGCCTGTTCCTTATTCTTCTCAACATCCTTAACTACAAGTGAGATTGCTTCAGCAACTACAGCCATATCTTTTTCATTAAAACCTCTTGTCGTTACAGCTGCTGTACCAAGGCGGATTCCGCTTGTTACAAATGGAGATGCTGGGTCATTTGGAACAGTGTTCTTATTACAGGTAATATTTGCTTCATCTAAGATATGCTCTGCTTGTTTTCCTGTAATGTTCATATTCTGTAGATCAATAAGCATCAAGTGATTATCCGTACCACCAGATACTAAGTTAAATCCACGTGCTGTTAATTCCTTGGCTAATGCCTGTGCATTGGAGATTATTTTCCCTGCATAATCTTTAAAACTATCATCCAATGCTTCTTTAAAACAGATTGCCTTTGCTGCAATTACATGCATTAATGGTCCACCCTGGATTCCTGGGAACACAGACTTATTTAACTTATGCTCCTCTGCAAACTCAGCACTAGATAAAATCATACCACCTCTTGGACCACGTAATGTCTTATGAGTAGTTGTAGTAGTAACATGAGCATAAGGAATTGGAGTTTGATGATAAGCAGCAGCTACCAAACCAGCAATATGAGCCATATCAACCATTAAATACGCACCAACTAAGTCAGCGATTTCACGGAAACGCTTAAAATCAATCTTTCTAGCGTAAGCAGATGCACCTGCTACTATAAGCTTTGGCTTACATTCCTTTGCAATCTTTTCTACCTCATCATAGTCAATGAAACCATTGTCATCCACACCATAAGGTACGATATTAAAATAAGAACCGGAGAAGTTAACTGGGCTACCATGGGTTAAGTGTCCACCATGAGCCAAATTCATCCCTAGAACTGTATCCCCTGGCTGTAATAATGCAAAAAATACTGCCATATTAGCCTGTGCGCCAGAATGTGGTTGAACATTTGCATAAGTGCAACCAAATAACTTCTTTGCTCTCTCTATTGCTAAATTCTCAGCTAGATCAACAAATTCACATCCGCCATAATATCTTTTTCCTGGATATCCTTCCGCGTATTTATTTGTTAATGGGCTACCCATTGCAGCCATAACTGCCTTACTAACAAAATTTTCTGATGCTATTAATTCAATGTGATCGTTTTGTCTTGCGATTTCCATTGTGATACTATCCGCTAATTCCGGATCAAATGCTCTTACATCCTCAAATGAATACATATCTCCTTGTCCTTTCCTGTAATTTCTATTACTTGCCATTATAGCATAACAAATTGGCAATGAAAAGAAATACAGATAAGTCATTTATTATTTTATCTAATAAGATTGATAAAGAATTTAGACAAAATTAACTTATCTTTTTCTAATGCATAAAAGCACCATAGTTTATCTAAGCGATGGTTTTCTCTTAGAACAAAGTGGCTTCGCCACTCTAAGCTCCGCGAATCAACAAATTCAGGGCGATGCCACTTAGTCGCGCCGAAGCGTCAGCGGAGTGCGCATCCCTCGGAGAGTTTTTTAATAAATAGGAGATTACTCGCAGAGTAATTTCCTATTTATTAAAAAAGCGTAAAGAAAGGGAATCTTCCATGCTTTCCTAGCAGTCATAATTTCCTTTCTCTACACTTATCATGGAAGAAGAAGATGTATAACGATTTACCTCATCCTCATTCTTCCTACAATTAAAATTTATAATTTTCTCCAACAAATGTTAAGGCACACATACCTGCACCTGTATGTGTACCAATCACAGGGCCAATATTCGAAATCAAGTAATCCTTCACTAATCCTCGCTCCATTAGAATGTCAGCCAATGTCTTGGCATAATCCGGGCAGGCTGCATGACCGATGATCACAGTTTGATTTTTCGTATCAATACCATCTTCTTCTAATCGATTGACAAGGTATTCTAGTGCTTTTTTGTTACCTCTTACCTTTGATACAACCAATAATTTTCCTTCTTTGTCTACACTTAAAACTGGACAGATGCGAAGGGCTGTACCTACCATAGCCTCTAAGGAGTTTAAACGGCCACCTCTTTTTAAATGGTGTAGGTCTTCAACCATAAACCAATGACAACACCTTCTTTTGGTATTTTCAACAAAGTCAGCTACCTCTTCTAAGGACTTTCCTTTCAGTCTCTCTTTCGCAGCAAGGTAAACAAGCAGTCCCTCACCAATGGAAGCACATAAAGAATCAATACAGATTATTTTTCTATCAGGATATTTTTCTTTTAATCCTTCTGACATCAACCTACCCGTGTTATAAGTACCGCTTAATCCCGAGGAAAATGCAATATATAATACGTCTTTTCCACTTTCTAAGAATGGAGTTAAAAAATTTTCAAATACAACAGGATTAATCTGACTTGTAACAGAATCCTCTCCTGCTTTTAACCGTTTGTAAAACTCCTCACAACTTAATTCTCTTTCATCCGGATAGTGTGTATACGGCTTATCACCTAAATGAAAATCCATAGGGATAATGTGTACATCCAACTCATCTACGATGTCTTGAACTAAATCCAACGTCACATCACTTACTATACAATAATCTGTCATAACTTTCTCCTTAATTCTTGTCCATTAACTCTAAATAAAAGTATATCATATATCAAAAAAGAAATAAACTGAAAGATATATAAACTAAGAGTAACGAATTATCGATAGGTTATCCATAGATTCATACCAATCAGATATTTTCTCATTGTATTCTACTATTTGCAGTGCTATAATACCTCTGTTTCTTAAAAATAACTTACGGAGTACCCATATGCAAAAGTCAAAATTTAAAAGCTACCAAAATGCCATTACGGAAGGACCAATTCTTTCCCGACTATTATTATTTTTCTTTCCGATCGTTTTAGGCACCTTCTTTCAACAATTGTATAACACCTCAGATGCAATTATCGTTGGAAATCTCGTTGGAAAACGTGCACTCGGTGCAGTAGGGGGCACCACTGGAACTATAATAAACCTTTTAGTAGGTTTTTTTGTTGGTCTCTCTTCTGGTGCTACAGTAATAATCTCGCAGTACTTTGGAGCAAGAGATGATGAACAAGTAAAAAAATCAGTCCACACTTCATTTGCTCTCGCGATTTGTGGCGGAATTGTATTAATGATTCTTGGTATATACTTATCCCCAAAGATGCTAACCTCAATGAATACCCCTGACGATATTTATCCATTGTCTCTTCAATACATAAGAATTTACTTCCTAGGTATTATTCCTAATTTAGTGTATAATATAGCCTCCGGTATTTTGAGAGCAATCGGTGATACCAAACGACCATTATACTTTTTAATTGTTAGCTGCTTTATCAATATTGTGTTAGACCTTCTTTTTGTTGGCACTTTCCATATGGGTGTCGCTGGCGCGGCTATCGCAACAATAATCTCTCAATACGTTAGTGCTGTTTTAGTAATCATAACGTTACTACGAACAAAGGAATCTTATGGTTTAGTACCTAAAAACATTCGTTTTTCAACGCCAATCTTAAAACGAATTATAAATATAGGGCTTCCGGCTGGATTACAATCTGTCATGTATTCTATTTCCAATGTAATCATTCAAAGTCATATCAATTCTTTTGGAACTGATACGGTTGCAGCTTGGACCGCCTATGGCAAAATCGATGGACTATTTTGGATGGTAATAGGCGCTCTTGGAATCTCCGTAACTACATTTATTGGTCAAAATTATGGAGCCAAAAAGACCGATCGTGTTCATAAATGCGTAAAAATTGGTCTTGTATTAGCTTTTGGTATTTCTATCTTATTTAGTATTATTTTATATTTCCTTGGTCAATATATATATCGATTATTTACAGATGATGAAACAGTTCTAATAATAGGCATGAAAATCCTTCATTTCCTAGCACCAGCCTTCTTTACCTATATATGTATTGAAGTGTTAGCAGCTGCATTACGTGGAATTGGGGATTCTTTAGTCCCTATGATTATAACCTGTCTTGGCGTATGTGTATTAAGAATTGTTTGGTTATATACCGCAGTTCCAATTTCCCCAAGTATCATTACGGTTATCTTTAGCTATCCACTTACTTGGGTGATTACTTCCATATTGTTTATACTTTATTATAGCTTTTTTAGTAATCTTGGGTTTCGCAAGAGGATAATGTTTGAATAGTTTTCATC
>JAEWHR010000120.1 GCA_023387655.1 Bacillota bacterium | reverse complement strand
ACATATAACTAATCAAATAACTTACTTTCTACAAAGTCTATAATCTTTTTCACACTACCATCTTCAAGAGGATTGCTAAGCCCTGCATAGGCTAAGGTATCAAAATATCCTTTGCTTCCACCAAGTTTACAGAGCTTATAATAATCTTCCCATGCTTTCTTGTTATCCTCGCACATCTTTGCATAAAATTCAAATGCCCCCATCTGCGCTAGTGCATAATCAATATAATAAAACGGATATAGGAAGATATGTTGTTTCTGCATCCAGAATCCACCTTGCTCTAAGAATTCATTACCATCATAGTCTCTCCATGGCATATAGGTTAATTCTAATTCATGCCATACTTTTCTACGATCCTCGGCAGTTAAGTTTTCAGAAAAGACACGATGCTGGAACTCATCAACACAAACCATATACGGTATCACTAGAAGAGCTGAGGCAAGGTGAGCATAACGATACTTATCCGCATTTTCACCAAAGAAACTCTCCATCCAAGGATAAGTAAAATGCTCCATCGACATTGAGTGAATTTCATTAATCTCACTCGTTGAAAATACCATAGCAGTAAGTGGCTGAATTCTACTTGAGGTGAATGATTCAAAAGCATGACCAGCTTCATGTGTTAATACATCAACGTCTGCACTCGTACCATTAAAGTTTGAGAAGATAAATGGTGCCTTATACTTTGCAAGAAACGTACAATATCCACCAGGTCTTTTCCCTTGCTTTGTTTCAAGATCAAATAAACCGTGTTCTTTCATAAAGTCAAAAAACTCACCTGTTTCTTTAGAAAGTTCACGATACATTACTTGCGCTTTGTCAACTAATTCATCTTTATCACCAATCGGTAATGGATTCCCATCTGGATATACAAGAGATTCATCATAATAATATAAATTTTCGATTCCTAAACGATTCTTTTGCTCCTCATAAAGTCTTTGACAAACTGGTACAATTACTTCCTTTACTTGTTTTCTAAAGTTTGCAACATCTTCTGGTTTGTAATCAAAACGCCCTCTCTTTAAATAAGCCATCTCAATATAATTAGAAAAACCTAATTTAGAAGCGATTCCCTTTCTTAGTGTAACTAATTCATCATATAACTTATCTAGATCAGGGGCAGTCTTTTTATATAAATCAGCCCATGCTACAAATGCTTCTTTTCTCTCGTTACGATCCGTACTCTGCATATGCTTTAATAAGCCATAAAAATTACATGTTTCACCACGAAATGTCGTGCTACATGCTGCTGCAGTCTTCGAATAATTCTGACATAACATAGCTTCCTTTGCCATATCGTCTACAATTGCTTTATTTGCAAGCATTTGACTTACTTCCATTTCCTTAATGAATAATGGACCGAATTCCTTTTCAAAATCATTTTTATATGGGGATGCAAGAATTACTGCGTTTTCTTCCTGATTTAACAAAGTTAATTCACCAAGTTCCTTATGAAATGCTTTCATCTCTTCTTCATAAAAAAGAATCTCCTGTATTCACTGTATTACGAATGCTCGCTATCGTCTGCATAGTATGCATATATTCGCTATCTTTTTCCTCTTTTAAGTAGATATTTCGCATCTCTTCATAACTAGATGCTTTTTTTAAATCTTGAATATAATTCTTAATACGTTCTTTTTCCTCGTTAAAATTTGGCCTTTGGTATTCTAATTCGTTGAAATTTTTCATACTCTCCTCCTTTGGATTCTATGTAAATGATTGATAAATTGAGAAATAACTTTATATACTGTTTTAATCGAAATTAGAAATGTCTCAAGACGTTGTCTTTCTTCTAATTTTTGAAATGATTGTCGCTAGATTAACATAACCCATAAATAATGTCAAGAAATGTTATCATGTACAAACGAACGCATAGTTCTTTTCATAAGTTCATTATATTATAATGTTTCTTTAAAGCAACAATAACTGTTATGATATGAAAATCCAACTTTTTTTGCTGCATTAACTTGAGTCTCATCCTTATCCTCAACAAAGAATATTATATCTTTCACATCATCTTTATTAATAACCTCACTTAGTGATTGACTGAGCAATAATGTTGTCAGAGCTTTATCATCCGATGTATTAGCCAAGCCAAATATCTCGCAGTTACTCCCCCAAACTTTTATAAATATACAGCCATCAATAGAAACATTTGTTTGGTGAACATAGATACGCCACTGTTCCAAACTATGTATAAGCCGATGACTCGTCCAATAAAATCCCTTAAATTGTTCATCATGATATTTAGCGTACTCATCAAAATCAGTCTCAGTTATTCTTTTAATACTACTAGGCTCACAAAAACCAGTAAACTCAATACTTCGTAACCTAAAGTCTATACTTGAATCCATTAGTAACATATTCTCGTTTTTACAATAATCAATTGCAAGTTCATTTTCCTTTGGATAGCCTAAATATATCTCATATCCGACGTATTCGATCCTTAATTTATTAAATATCTCGGACATTACGTTATTAAAGTTACTTGAAATATAAATACCTATCGTTTGTATATATTTGTTTTCAGGTATTACCTCAAAACAAATTACGCCACATAAACTTTCATCTAAAAACACCGCATATAACTTATCCGTTTCATCTTCTACTGCTTTTAAAAACCTGGTTTTCATCTCGTCATATGTATTATATAAAGAGTAGCTATTGGTACTTGGTGTCTTAGATAACCTCCAAGTAAATTCTAAAATCTCCTCTATTTCATTCGATAATATCTCTCGTATCATAATCTATACCATCCATTCTTCTTTTAAATCGCATATTCATAGGTATCTAATATGTAAATTATACCATTCTATCTTTTAGGAAATCAATAAAAGAATAGTTGAGACTAAAACAAAGCATCCTCAAAGCACTTATTTCATCAAGTGCTCCGAGGATCGTATGACTTCCTATTCTATCTTAAATAATTGTGTTGCTTGAATCAACGAGAGTGCCTGCCTCTCAAGTTATTCTACTTCTCACTTTATAGCTTATACTGTATGCAATTAATTGTCTACAGCTGTTACGAGTTCTACCTTATCCGCAGTTTCTTCTATGTAGCAGAGATAGTTTCCAGTACTTCTAAAAAAAATCTTACTACTTCCAGATACGATAATTACCACTCAAAGCTAACAGTGCAAACATATATAAGCAATTATCATAATATCTTCTATCACCATCTCTTAATGCAGTATGATAAAACTTTTCTACGCACTCTTTTGCATAAGGACCATCTGCTGCTAAGGATGCCTGAGCATTGGTAGCGATTATTGCAACAGGATGTAGGGCTTCTCCTTTTATAATTGTTCCATCTATTTCGTATATACCACTTGCATGATGTTTTACGGTTTCGCAAAAGAACTGCTGTAGATTATTAGCACAGGTCACCTGCCAATCATCTGCCGCAAACCAGAAATAATCAAGACCAATGTTTGCGATTGTCCGATATGCATCGCTGTAATACCAATCATGGCGTCCAAATACTTCTTGATCGCCGCTATGTGCAGTTCCATCATATTCAGCATATTCTGCACAAAGACCAGTCTTTTCATGGCATGCAAGTCTAAGGTATTTACGGCTCGCATCCGCAGCCTTTTTAAAGAAATCCCGATCTTCTTCGTAAGCCCAAAGAGCAAATAACTCATAAAAGTGTGGCAAATGATACGAGGGATCTGTAAAGTTACAATTCGGTATGAATTTAATTAGATAATTTGATGGCTCCCACATAGGATCTCCCATACCATCCAATTCTCCTTTGTGGATGCATTCATGAAGAAGTTCTCTCGCTTCTTTGCTATAATAAAAAATCCCATCTCCATCACCCCATCGATTCGATGCAAAAAATAGCGCTAGTGCAAAATACTCCTCTCCATCCGGAGCTGGTCCATAGGAATTTTTGGTACCATCAGTTTTACATGACCATGCAAAATATCCTTTATTTACACCTGTATCCATATACATATATGTCTTAGCCCAATTCCATAAACGATCAAACTCCTCTTTTTTATCCAGTTGCACACACATCATCATTCCATAAGACATTCCCTCGGTTCGAACATCATGATTTCCGGTATCTACGATATATCCGAAATCCTCGCCTACAGGATAATAGATACGTTCCTCTGGTAACCCATAGAACAAGATTTGAAAGCTATCCGAGAGTTTCTTACTCACGTCCTCTTCTTTATAGCCTAGCTCAGTAAATACATTTCGATAATATCCACTCTTAAATGCACCATCCATCATGATTCCTCCAATCATCCAAAATTAACGAAACTAATATTAATTTAGGTTCTTATATTTACTTAAGTTCTTATATTTATTTTGTCCTTATCCTTATTAAGTTCTTACATTTATTAAGTTCTTATATTTATTTAGTCCTTATATTATTTAGTCCTTATATTTATTAGGTTCTTACATTTATTAAGCTCTTACATTGACTTATCTTTCATCTTTATAGTTCTAGCATTTCACTTAATATAAGACTTTCATTCTTTACATTCTATAAAGCAAGGATCAAACTACTCTTTCACTCCACCTATGGTTAAACCTGTTACAAAGTATCTCTGTAGAAACGGATACAAGCATACAATTGGAAGAGAAGTAATTATTGTTGCTGCTGCCCGAATCGAGGCAGGAGTAACTTGATTTCCTGCATTCTTCATAGTTTCTGCATTCGAGCTATTGTTTGTTACCGCAGATAACAGCTTCATTAATTCATATTGAAGTGTGGTATACTCCCCTCTCATGCGGTTATAAAGCATCGTATCAAACCAAGAGTTCCATTGATAAACTGCAATAAATAAGGCAATCGTAGCAAAAACTGGTTTACATAAAGGCACGATAATTCTTAGAAAAATAGTAAAGTGTCCTGCACCATCTATCTCTGCGGATTCCTGCAGGCTATCTGGTAACCCAGCCATATAGGTACGTATCACTAACATATTAAAGGCGCTAACCATACCAGGTATTATATAAACCCAAAAACTATTGGTAAGTCCTAATCCTCTATAGAGCAAAAATGTCGGTATTAAACCTCCATTTACATACATCGTTAAAACATACAAAAGCGATATTTGTCTTCGGAATATAAAGTTCTTGCGACTCAATACATAGGCCAAAAGGGCAGTTACAAAAAGTTGCAATACGGTCGCTATTACCGTCCTTAGTATTGAAATTTCTGTTGCTGTCAAGAGATTTTGTTTATGTAAGATGGTCTGATAATTCCTCCAAGTAAACTCTCGTGGCCATAAATAGATACCACCTCTTAGAGCATCGGTTCCATCATT
>JAEWHR010000108.1 GCA_023387655.1 Bacillota bacterium | reverse complement strand
ATAGTGGAAGTAAGTCATTCAATCTTTTGGTATACTAGTATATATGATGCCGGTATTTGAAGGAGGATACCACCATGATTAAAAACAAACATTTATCTTTATCAGAAAGAATTAGTATCGAAAAGCTCTTGCAACAACATCTTTCATTTAAAGCTATTGGACGAGAACTAGGAAGAGATTGCACTACGATTTCCAAAGAAGTCAAAACTCATGTCATCTTCAGAAAGTCTGGATGTTATGGACAAGAGTTTAATGACTGCAGTAATCGTAAGAACTGTACATACTCTAAGCTCTGTCATAATCCTAGCTGTAAATTTAAGTTTTGTTTTAACTGTTCTCTATGTCACCTGCATTGCAACGCATACTCTAAAGAACAATGCTCCCTTCTACTTCAGCCACCATATGTCTGCAATGGCTGTAAATCAAGGAGTCGTTGTAGACTTGAAAAACATCTATACTCTGCCACATCCGCATATAACGAATATAAAGAAGTACTTTCAGAATCACGTTCTGGTGTTGCCATATCAGAAGAAGAAGCTTATTACCTGGACTCAATCATCTCACCTCTTATACAAAAAGGCCAATCCATTCACCACATTTGTTCCTCTAGACTTGATACCATTATGTTTTCTGAAAAAAGTATCTACAACTATGTGGATAAAGGTATCTTCACAGCAAGAAATTTAGACTTACCGAGAAAAGTCCGATTCCGCATTAGAAAAAGTAAACATGACTCTTTTAAAGTAGATAAGGGTTGTAGGATAGGTCGTACATACGACGATTTTCTGCTCTTTCTCGGATCAAATCCTGACCTTTCTCTTGTAGAATTAGATTCGGTAGAGGGACGAAAAGGTGGTAAGGTTCTCCTGACAATTCATTTCGTTCCATGTCAAATGATGCTTGCTTTCTTAAGAGAAGCCAACAACAGTGCAACGGTTATTGATATCTTTGAACGACTCTATTTGGAACTTCGCCCTGATGTATTTATGGACCTTTTTCCAGTACTATTAGCTGATAACGGTAAAGAATTCTCGAATCCCTCTGCAATCGAATTTGATGCTCAATATAATCAACGTACACACATGTTTTATTGTAATCCATCAGCTCCCTATCAAAAGGGTGCCGCGGAAAATAATCATACATTCATCAGACGTATCCTCCCTAAGGGAACATCTTTTGATGAGCTTACTCAGGATAAAGTAAATTTAATGATGAATCATATCAACTCTTATCGTAGAAAAAGCCTTGGAGATCGCTCTCCTTATGAAATGTTTGGATTATTACACGATAAGTCTATTTTAAACAAGCTAGGAGCAGTCCCCATCCCACCAGATGATATACGACTGCTCCCAGATCTTTTAAAATAAACTATTAACACCGGCATCATATCTTCTTTTCATAACGTCAAAAGAGGGTGGAATTTAATGATTCAAAAAAATCATTTTTTTGCACCTATGGTGAGTTATGCCTAAAAATTGATAAAAATGCTATGTTATATCCTAATTATAGCAGAAAATCGAATACAATAAACAAATTTATTTTAAATAAACTTGTTTCCATGGAACTTAGTCTTTCAAAGTGGAATTTACTTTTTCAATTCACCTTTATTTCTTTAATCTTTACTCCATATATCTCTAATCTTTACTCCTTATTTCTTAACTCCTTATCTAAATATCTTACTTCCTAACTACCTATTTTGTCGGTGTAAAAATACACTGATTAGCTTTATTTATGCCAACCATAACATAAACTTATATCTGGTAAAAAATATCAATAACGCAAGAAAATATAGTAGACATATGTAACTTCGTGTGGTAAGGTTGATATGATTTAAAACGACTAGAACGAATATGTATACAGCAACTACGATTGCAAAGGGAAGGGTGTTAGGTATATGAAATCTTATCAATCTATGAGCAAAGAAGAGTTGACCAATCTAAAAGCTGAATTAGAGGCCAAATATAAAGAATTCCAAAGTATGGGTTTAAAGCTTGATATGTCCAGAGGAAAGCCTTCTGCAGAACAATTAGACATCTCCATGGGTATGATGGATGTTTTAAATAGTGAAGTAAGCCTTAAGTGTGAAGAAGGAATAGACTGTCGAAACTACGGTATTCTTGATGGTATCAAAGAAGCAAGAGAACTTCTTGGAGCAATCAGTGAAGTACCAGCAGATAACATTATTATCTATGGAAATTCTAGTTTAAATATTATGTACGATACAATTTCTCGTTCCATGACACATGGTGTTATGGGAAGTACCCCTTGGTGCAAATTAGATAAAGTGAAATTCCTTTGCCCTGTTCCTGGATACGACCGTCATTTCGCTATCACAGAACATTTTGGCATTGAAATGATTAATGTTCCTATGACAATGGAAGGTCCCGATATGGATATAGTCGAACAACTGGTTAGTTCTGATGAAGCTATAAAAGGAATATGGTGTATACCAAAGTATTCCAACCCACAGGGAATTACTTATTCTAATGATACAGTGAAACGATTTGCAGGACTGAAACCAGCAGCAAAGGACTTTAGAATTTATTGGGATAATGCATATAGTGTGCATCATTTATATGAAGACCAACAAGATTTCTGCTTAGAAATTCTTACTGAATGCGAAAAAGCTGGTAATCCTGACATGGTTTATAAGTTTACCTCAACTTCTAAAATAAGTTTCCCTGGTTCTGGTGTGGCAGCGATTGCAACTTCTAAAAACAACCTTGCAGACATTAGAAAGCAATTAACTTTACAAACCATCGGTCATGATAAAGTGAATCAACTTCGTCATGTACGATACTTTAAAAATTTAGACGGTATTCATGCCCACATGAAAAAGCACGCAGATATCATGAGACCTAAATTCGAAGCTGTTATCGATATTCTAGATAAAGAACTTGGTGGTCTTGGAATTGCTAATTGGATTAAGCCAAGAGGTGGATATTTTATCTCCTTTGAATCTCTCGACGGATGTGCTAAAGATATCGTTGCAAAAGCAAAAGAAGCCGGGGTTATTATGACTGGTGCTGGTGCAACTTACCCTTATGGTAAAGATCCTCATGATAGTAATATTCGTATTGCTCCATCCTTCCCAACCTTAGATGAGCTAAAACAAGCAGCTGAACTTTTTGTATTATGTGTTAAATTGGTTAGTGTCGAAAAATTACTTGCACAATAATTAAGATTGCTGTATTTAATGTTTCCCTAATTTCATCACTACCTATACTATCCTAGGTTTTACTTGCTACATAGACTTAGGACTTACTGATTAAAATATATCTTTCATTTTAATATATTAAATTTTAATCATAACCACTGGTTTTATTTAGCCGGTGGTTTTATTGTACCTAGATACATTAAAATAATAATAGCACCTAAAGGAGGTGCTATTATTATTTTACGCTCTATCTTTTTTCGCTTACAATTGTATACTATAACAATATGATGGAAAAGTTATACTTCCATCTTTCTTTGTAAACTCACTGCTATGATCTAATTTCATTCCGCATTTCTCCATCACTCTAACAGATGCAACATTCTCAAAAGCAACCTCACCTATTAACTTTTTTCTACGGCAGAATTCCCACCAAATGTTTAATGAAGTAACATATGGAATTAATTTTAACAAAAAGATACAATATAAACTGTATCATTTCATGTCATACTATGATTATAATAAGCGAAAAGTTTAATATACACCAATCCTTATTCTAGCTTAAATATTTGTACTTCCAAAGAAGAAACATGGAATAGTAACGATTAATGAAAAAGATATGGAGGTTATTATGAGTAAACAATACCAACAACGTTATGAAAAAGAAAGAGAAAAACAATTACAAAACAAGAGCAAAGATAAAAATTATTCAAACTCCACAAGCAATAATACCAACTCAGTAGACAGCTCTTATTCAACAGATAAACAAGAATCTAAGAATAATACAAATAAATAACGAAAAGAATAATACAAAATAACTGATAACCAAAAGAACAGTACAATATTATAAATAACTATAAATAGCAAAACCAATCAACAATAAAAATTATCCTATCACTAACAGAAATAAAATTAATACAAAACTCTAGTAGCAATACGAATCTCTAGTAAATATTAAAAATGCGAGTGTAATCGATATCACATGGAAGCAATTTCCTCCTTATGGATTCCGATATACGCTCGCTTATTCTTATGTATTTATCTTAGTGTAATTTAGAAGCAATTTAAAACTTAGTTCCTCTAGTCATATTTAGAATACCTTAAATACCTTTTTTCACTTTTAAACTATGGGTATCCCCTTGCTTCTTTCTTAAAAGAGCGATATGAAGTGTTACCCCAATACCGATTATGCCAAGCACCAAATACATCCATGGATTGTTTATAATAATAGCAGAAAGAACAAGCATAATCCATAGATAAATGATAGCATTACGTTTTGATTTTTTAGAAACACCGGTATGCTCACGATAATTTCGTATAAATTCACCAAAATACTTAGACCTAATTAATCGCTCATACATTCTTTGACTACTACTAGCAAAGCAACCAGCAGCTAACACAACAAAAGGTGTTGTTGGCCATACTGGTAAAAAAAATCCGATTCCTCCCAAAAAGAGCGCAATTCCTCCAAGCAATAGCAAACAAAATCGCTTTATCGAATGTTTCTTCATTTTTCACCTCAACCGTATTATTTCTATATTATATGAGGTATTATTCGAAAACATTGACTACTCCATACTAGAATAAGCAGTTTCTTAATTGAACCCAACAAAGTTATAACCAATGGATAAATTCTACCTGTTCTCTTTTCGGTAGAGACTTTATTACCTGTTTATAAGAGTGATCAATCATATCAAATAAAATCTCTTTGTCTATCTTAGAAATCCATATTGTGTTACGATATGGCTGTTGAACAGGCGGACAATGATATCCTCTGACTACAATGGAAGGGTATTCCTTCCGATAAAAATCTGCTAACACCATATCGCACTTTACTGTTATCTTATAATCCTCTGGATTAGGATATAGTTCAGCAAAAATTTTCTTTCTTACCTTAAAAACCATAGGAATATCACCAAAAGGATACTCTATACATGCATCTTTTTTGGTTAGACAATATTCCATAATCTCATTTGCTGTAGCATTCATAGAAGTCCCTCTTTATCTCCCATTCCATTGACAATCCGGATAACAAGTAATCTACCATATTCTTAATCTTTGATCTATTAAGGCATTTCAACATATGCATTTACTAGATCATCAATATTAACTGTAGTATTATTTTTCATTATTTTTATAAATCCTTCTGTTGTTGCTTGTTGAAACGCATAAGTATCATAATACTCTCTCATTGCGCGATAAAAAGCTTCTTCTCCCATTCGTTCCCTAAGTTCATATAAGAAATATTGGGCTTTATAATAGCATACCAAATAATAGGCGTTATTTTGATACTCTGTTATTTCCTTATTAATTGGTGTTGAATCTAATTTTAACGATTTTCCCCTTATTAAATAATCCTCAGCCTGATCTTTCCCCTTTGCATTCTCTATATAAACTCCAACAGCAAAGGTAGTAATTCCTTCATCTAGCCAAGCTTCAGTTGTTTCGTTGTTACCAATAATTCCGTAAAACCACTGGTGGGCGATTTCATGAGTTAGTGTTTCTTCATAACCTATTCCAGCATTATCTAAGAAGGCTTCTCTTGGCATATAAATCAATCCACTATATTCCATTGCTACACCGATGTTAGATTTTTGCGTTACTGTCGCCATTCGAAACGTCTCATATGGATATTCACCAAATACTGTAACGAAACAATCCAGTGAATCCTTTATTTGTTGCATTGTATTATCTTTACGCTCTTGACTCACTAAATCTTTTTCAAAGTAAGCATAGACTTTAATCCCATCTATCTCATCTTCCACAATTTCATACTGATCAGAGATTGCCATAGAGACATCCCTTGCATTATTATTCTCAAATGTATAGGTAATTGTCTCACCCTTTACCACCTTATCACGTTCCGTTCCTCCACAAGCAACTACATACTCTTTGGGTACGGTGATTTTAACAATAAAGTCTGACATATCATGATAACGTCCGTCTCCAACCAAACTCATTGGAGCGATATCCCATCCATTTTCATCATATACAGCCATTTGTGGATTAAAAAAACTAAAACAATACTGTGTTTGATAATAACCATATCGATCCATCAAATCAGGTATTAGGAACTTGCATCCTACCTTAAACTGAATCGTTTCTCCTGGCTCCAATGGCTTTTCTGGTATTATTTTTAGTAACTGATTTTTATCTAACACTTCAAACGTAAGTGCATCTTTAGATAAGCTATTTACTGATAACACTTGAATTCCTTTTGTACCATCGTAAATTTGATATGCATTTCCATAGATATGTAGATATAGCTCTGAAAGTGTAACCTCTTCGTTATTTCGGTATGTAATCGTTTCTGTGAAATTAAGGATATGTTCTTTGGTATCCAATGTTCCCTCTATCTCATAACGTGTTCGCACATCGCTTTGTGTATCAGAACTTTTCCTCTTACCCGAGCATCCTGCTAACCAAATACTTAATGTCAAAATAGCAAACACCATCATGTTAAAGGCTATTTTCCTAATATTATTACATTCCTTATTAACTACATCTCCCTGATTCATATCAATTCCCACTCCTTCAGTCTATTCAATAGAACTCATTAAGGGAAGAATACCATATTTACCATAACTTTACAACATTTACAAAAAAAGATAGAATGTGAATTCAAACGTGTTCAAACGTAATTAACTAAACTTTAGGCTGTTATTTTGTTTCACTTCTCCTAATATTTCTTTTTTTATCATAATTTCCTTTATTCTAGCATCTTGAATCAAATACCCCTTATCACATAATGTATCAATATATTCTTTCTTATCGCTTGTTAGGAGAATGGTGATGTTACGTTCTTTTAACAAGGAAAGAATCTTACGGAGTTCCCTATGATTTTTAATATTCTCTTTCGTGAATAGTTCATCAAAAATTACAATGTCTTGTTTCTCCATGATTGCTTGGGCAATACTTAACTTTTGTAGCATACGTACACTAAAATCGCCAACTTTCGTACGACTTTCAGGCTTTAATCCAACAAGCTTCATAGACTCATAGATTTCTTTATCTTCAATATTCCCATTAATTCCAGCGATATATTTTAAATTTTTGTAACCGTTAAACTCTTTGATAAATCCCATCGGATGAATAAAAATACCAACATCTCTTGGAGTCTCACTAAATTTACCTAATTGTTCTCCTCGAAAATAAACAATACCGTCATCTGGAGTTAGTTCTCCACACAACATCTGAATTAACACAGACTTTGCACCATCGCCCGTATCAAAAAATCCGATGGTATCACCTTTTTCTATTATTAGGCTCACGTTTTGCAAAACATTTTTATTTTCAATCTTTTTTGAAATTTTATCTATTTGTATTTCACAGTCCATAATTATTACCTTTCATTTTTACTATCAAAAGGGTATTATTCTATCACATAAAAAGATGCGTGTCAATCCTATCAATAAGACAAAATTTTTCTATATGCATAAAGCAAAATTTTTCTATCATTTTTTTACTTTTTATCTTTTGTAAATTTATCAACTTCCTCTTTCCTCCTAATACTTTTGTGCTACGCAACTATTAGCTCAATTGTAGTATTCCTATGAAAACAAATGTTTGAATGCTTTATCCTCAATGCAGATAATTCAATCTAATGCTAAAAAAGAAGGAAAGTGCAACATTATTGCTTAATAACTAAAATCTTACTTCCGGATAATAGCAGCATAAACTAAGCTTACAAATATGTCTGCTGTTATTCGGGAATACCATACGTTTCTTATACTCCTCTTCTGACTTACTATCATAAGCAATCTGAATATTTTCATAAATAGCTTTAATGTCTGCACAGATATATTCCCAATCATCGGATCTTCCAACAATCTTACATGCAGCAATCCCCATCTTTAACAATCGATAGATTGCGCACATACCACAAGCCATGTTGTGATAATACTGGTTATAAAGAATATTATTTAATTCCATCTGATGACGCAGCTCAAAATCCTCAATTGGTTTTTCAAATTCATTCTTCGATCCCAATAAACAAGTACAAAAAGAATTAAGCTCTCTCCGATGTAAACCAAGACAGTTGGAATCAGAGAAAGTACAACCATTTCGCATTAAAAAAACTTCATATTCTGACTGCGGCACATTTTCCTTAATCCTTTCAATTTCATCAAGTGATAAGTCTCTTGGTAATATAATTCTACTTGCTCCATGCTCATAATAAAATCTTGCCATATCAGAATTATAGATACCACTAATCGTGCTGATGCTGGCAGTCAATCCTTCTTCTACAGCAATATCAACCAGTTCTATACATGATACAATTACTCCATCCACATTAGTTTTTGCTAATCGTTTAAAATAATTTCGAATAAACTCTAATTGCTGCTCATTATAGCTACTAGAATTGAACGTCACAAAAACAATCCCATCTTGTTCTTTGATTGTCTCTATTACTTGTATCATTTCCTCTAAGTCATTTGGATTGGCACTTTCCTTAAATCCAGTAAGACGATTGATGTCTGCATATTCGCCAAACTTTTCAGCCCATGCTTTATCATAGAACCCAATATAGAATTCTCTGGCGCCACACTCCATATAATCCTTCAGATGATTCGCACTATTTAAGGGTACTAAGATATTCATACCTTCACCTCCAAATTAATAGGTGCATATATTTCACGGTATTCCCGTTCCCCTAACACTGTACCATCTTTATGTTCAAAATATACTGTGCGACCAATCTTTAGATATTTTCTATCTTCTAACATATGATAAACAATTCGGTTTCTTAAACATTCTTTATGGCATGGTAGATTCGGACGGAATTTTTTAGTTATCTCATACGGTATTGACGCAAATTCACAAACCATACCCACTGTCATATAACTATAGGGAACATGGATAGCAATCTCAATGTCAGACGGTGCGTTTGATATATCTATACTTTCATGAGTAATATCTAACTCTAAACCAGAGATCTGATACTGTTCACAAATTTGTTTTAGATGTTTTGTAAAGTACTTTGGTTTATTGATTTGATGATAGTATTCCTCATATCTAGGATCTCGGTAATCCTTAAACATAAGTCTACCAAGATTAATGTTCATCTGATATTTTATATGGATATACTCTAACATACCATAGTCATTCACTGTAATCTCATCAATTTCCTTATGAAAATAAGGAACGAATTCTTTAATCTTATCCTTTCCACGTAACAAATCTTTTTCCGTAAACATAGGTAATACCAAGGTTACTTTTATACCTATTTTTTTCACTTCTTGCATCACTTTCTCTATCAATTCTTTGGATAAATTAAGCATATATTGACTGCAAAAATAGGAACCGACATAGATACGTTTGCATTCCGTATAACATGCCAGTTCCATTCCTTTTTGTATTACAGTTTCTACTTCAGGAGCTACCGTCAAAATATTTTCAAGTATCTCACAAAAATTTAAACATTGCTTGTTTCCCATGATTCACCTCATTTTACAATAGCCCTTTTATTCTCTATAGTAACCAAACTGAAAAAATCTATTCAAATCTTAAAGAAAAGCTTGCTTCGCAAACTTTTCTTTGCACGGAATAAAAAGAAGCCATACCACAAAATTGGTATGACTTCTTTTTATTCACTATATCAAGAAAACATGAGTTTCCTATTTCTATTATTTAGATTCTTCCATCATCTTTCTTTTAAGTCGCTCAATCTCTCTCTTCGGTCTTTCCACAGTCTCACCAAACTCTATCTTCCATTCGTCTCGAAGAAGTTTAATCTCATTCTCATATTCTTTCACTGCAGATTTATAATCCCCAAGGATCTCATAGATATGTGCTAACGCTTCAAAGCTGTCTGAATAGCGAGGCTTAGGCTGTAATTCAAAAGCTTTTCTTAAATCAGGAATAGCCTCTTCATATCTTGCCAATTTTGCATAATTAAATCCTCTACAAACGTAAGAAAGCCACTCGTTAGGATTTTCCTCAACCATCTGATTCCAACACTCAATAGCCTCTTGTGTTTTTCCTTCCAAATAATTGATTCTTCCTTCATATTGTTTTACTAAGTAGCAAGGACGCACTTTTTTGAATTTCTCTAATGCCTCTCTGGCTTCGTCTAAACGATTATCTTCAAGCAAATTATCCATCAAGTACAAATAACCAGACCAGTAATTTGGATTTTTCTTAGTAAATTCCTGATAGTATGAAATAATACTATGATGATTCTTAATATTCCAATCATCAAGTGCTCCTTTACATGCCTCTACTAAATTACAGTGAGCATCTTTATTCTCCGCTACATATTCTAAAGATAACTTCGCATATTCTGCTGCCTTCTCATGATCACTCGCTGCACGATGATTATATAACTCTGAAAGTAGGCGATACCCATCTGCAATTTGTTTGTCTTCCTTATTGGCAGCTTTGATATACTCTGATAAGAAACGTTCTGCATAGTTAAAATCATCTCTACTTAGTACACGTTCATCCCATAGCATATTTTGTATACGCTCTAATTGTGACTCATCTGACATTTCGAACAATTCATCAATTGTGATACCAAAGTATATTGAGATCGCTGGTAATAAACTAATATCTGGCATTGTCTGCTCATTTTCCCACTTTGAGATTGCCTGATAAGTGACTCCTAATTTCTCAGCTAAAACATCCTGAGTTACTCCTTTTTGTGTACGTAAACTCTTTATCTTTTTCCCTAGTTCCATAAAAATCTCCATTCTGACGCTAATGCACCTGTAAATTATTGTTATTCTAGTGATGCTTGATCACATATTTTAATATATTTTTTTCTTCTTTATCTTGCCGGCAATATAAGAATATCAATTCTTCGCATTTCTAACAATAACTTATCCTAACAGTTAATTCAACCTATGGTTGAGAAGGTCAAAAAAAGAGCCTTGCTCAGTAGCTTATTTCCATCAGCCATCTCGCAAAAGCCCTTATATAGAATACAGTCTTTAACTCTCAAAGCGTTACAAACAGCATCAAACATATCTTTCTCTATTTGCCAAACTCATCATCCATAGTAACAAAACCCTTGTTGTCATCACCATGCAAATCATTTCTCTTGACATGAAGAAATCCTATAAACTTCTCTCCTCGATACTGTAAGCTGCCTTCCTCTCCTTCATGCAATGTATCAAACAATTGCTTTGATACCAAGAAATTTAGTACCTCCTCATCCTGTAGTTCAAAAAATAATTCATATCTTATACCTGTTAACGCATGGCTTACATCCACTGTAGAACGTCCTCCAGCACCGTTTGATACCATTGCTTTTTGAATGGTGTAAGGATAACTAGTTTTCGATACTAATTTTGCTTTGACTTCCTTTTCCTTCACCAGTAATTCTATCACGTATTTTCGAATTATGTCTATTACAACAAAGATAAGAATATCCAGTACTACGATGGCGCCAAGGATAGCAAGAATAGGCATCTTCCACATAGAATGATGGATCATCCATTTGCTCTCAAGATATTCCCATGTATATAATAAAACTAGTATCGTCGATAGTACCGTAACACCCAAACCATAGATGATGCGAAGTGACTTTTGATTTTTTTTACTATTTTCCTTCCTAATAATCATACATATACCCCCCGATATAATATAGGACTAAACTCCCTGTGCTTGAACATCAGTTATAGCTACAACACCAACTATATCATCAGCTGTACATCCTCGAGATAAATCATTAACAGGTTTCGCTAATCCTTGTGTTATAGGTCCATATGCTTCTGCTTTTGCAAGTCGTTCCACTAATTTGTAACAAATATTTCCCGTGTCCAAATCTGGAAAGATGAGCGTATTTGCATTCCCTGCCACATCACTTTCCTTTACTTTTTTTCTGCAACATAAGGTACTATTGCTGATAAAGATATAAGTATTGCTTAGACCATTCTTAGCATATTATTCTAAGCAATTTGTCTTAAAACATAGATTATCTATTTCCCTAATATATCCTAACATTAATTTCCAATAATAAATTAATATTAACATTATAAGTAAACGAAGTCAATGTAGGTAATTACAAATACTTCCAATATAATTAGTCTTTAGAATCACTACAATTGTAAAACAAAAACGAGCTTTCTAATTTCATCTATCCAATAGAAATCGAAAGCTCGTTTAATATGTACAGTTTTATTTTTTAATTACTAACTTCTGACCAATTTGAATAAAATCCGGATTTTTAATACTGTCTTTGTTCCAGGTATATAACGTTGTCCATTCGCTACCTTTTCCAAGAAGCTTCTTTGCTATCTTCCAAAGGCTGTCACCCTTTTCTACAACATAAGTTTCCTCTTTTGCTGG
>JAEWHR010000105.1 GCA_023387655.1 Bacillota bacterium | reverse complement strand
ATTAAAAGCACTTTTTATCTTTCCCTTTACTACTTGTTACTACTTGTCCTTATAAAACTCATGGCATCCATACTTTAATACCTTACGAAGACTGTTATCAAACCAAGAAGCTTTATTCTTACTTGTTAACTTTCTTGCGAAGAAGTATAAGGCACCATTACTGTAGTCCTCTCCCTCAAGTGCACGGTTTACCGCTTCGATTGTTTCATCGGTCACCTTCACGGACCAAAAGCGTCCGTCTTTTGTTGGTGAGAACTGATAAGTATTTCCATTCTTTTGGAAGACAACCTTTTCTACTGTGTTTGGAAACTTTTTGCTGTTTACTCGATTTAATACAACATTTGCTACAAGTATCTTTCCGTAAATATCTTCTCCAGTTGCTTCAGCCTCAACGATACGATATAAAATATCAAGATCGTCTTTTGATAATGACTTCATCATTTTTTTATTTATTGTTTTTACAAGTACATCAGACTTTGTAGATACAGTTGTTGCTTTATTACTCGTATTATCGGAATCTTTCTTTGCTTGTATCTTTGCCTTTTCTTTTTCCTTGGCAGTTTCCTCTTTGGCTTTACTTATTTCGTTTGCTTTTTCTGCAGATTCGTTTGCTAATGCAGTTACTGCTTCAAGTTGTGTAGATGCATAAAGGGTTACCATTTCCTGTTCGGTAACATCTAATTCAAATAGTTCGACGTCACCATCCTCTGGATCCATGGTTATATCGTTAATCCTTTGCTTAAGTTGTTCTTTAGCATCTATAATTGCCACTTTTGGTGTGATGTTATCTTCTGTCAGTGCTTTCATGTCTTCTTTGGTTAACTCCCCTTGATCAAGTTGCTCAATAGGATAAACCAAAGATGTTTCTAGCAGCTTCGCATTGTTTTGCTGATATACGCTTTCTTGTATATCACTTTCTTGTTCCATGGTTTCATGCGTAGCTGCGTTTACCATATACTCTAACGAGTATAGGCGTAATCCATGGAAATCTCCGAAGGATGAAACAAGAAGTATAGCAGCCATAACATAGGCAACAATCGCAATTCTTTTGCTGTGTTTATATTGAATACCTTTCTCAAAGTGCATTTCTTTGTCTTTCATCATCCGAAGAAATGAATGTATTTTTAACATGTGATTTCCTCTTTCTTTACTTTTTTGGCAAAGACGACTGTGTAAAATAACCCTCCAGTCGACTTAGTCAATTCGACATCTATATAAAGCGCTTCCAGACATCCCCAAAATGACCGGTGTTTTCGCATGAGTTGTATTATAGCATGGGGCTAATTACTGTCAATAAGGTTGTAATAATTTCGTCACATACGGAGATAAGAAAATTACCTTCCTTTTCCACATGTGTAAGTATTGCATAGTTTTTTATCCTATCTAACAGTTCTAATTTGTATATAATTACTACTCTTAAAAAATGTAATTGTTACGCTTTTGTTAAGAATTATATACATAAAAATTTATTTTTATACATCTAGGGTTAATACCATTCAGTTCTATAGCTGTAGAACACCTATATTTACTACATTTGTTCATTTTAGGGTGTCAATTTTTATCCAAAGTAGTGTAATAATTATGTAACAATTGGTCACATTTCGGTATTACTGTCATACTCTTCGACAAATTTTTTCAGTGTGCAATTTCCTTACTTCCCGATACTTTATAGGAGCAAAATAAAGGCTGGTATCTACAATTAAGCTGGCAACTACAATTAAGCCGACATCGACAATTAAGATGACATCAACAATTAAGATGACTCGCAATCTCTATTACCAGTTTACTTGTTACTCTTTGTAATACATCTGAATGTTATCTTGCAATCCTCCTGATTGTTGGGTATAGTTAAATTAGGAAACATCTTAGCAAATACAGATTTGAAAGCACTTTCATAATACATATTATATATAGAAGAAACTCATCTTTTTTTGGGGTAACACTTCTGTCTTACAGAAGCAAATCATCCTTAAAATAAAAGCGATAAATCTTCTTCATAGAAATAAATCTTCATCTTAAATGAAGAAGTACCCCATACTCCTCATAGAATAACTCTTCATCTTAAATAAAGAAGTACCCCATACTCCTCATAGAATAACTCTTCATCTTTTTAGAAGAAGTACCCCATCTTCTTTTATATAGATATCTCATCCTTATATATAGAAGAAACACATACCAGAGAGAGGTGACACCATGCCATTACCAGGAGTCTATGTGGCGAAAAAGAAAAACGGAGATATCTATTATCGTTCTTCTATAACCCACAAGAATAAGCATATTAGCCTTGGAAGTTTTCATACCGAAAAAGCTGCTCATGCTACATACCAATCCGCACATAAAATATTAAATAAGAAAAAAGGCATAAAAAAAAGCATTCCTACTGCGGATGCCTTTTATGCCTTACGTTCTCCAATATCTTTTGATAAGTGGATTATGTTATTAAATTTTAGGGACAATGGAATTTACTGTCGCAATCCGATCTATTTGCAACACAAATACTTCTTATATTATCTGGATGAATACACCCCTCTTAAATTCGATGCCGATGACCTGTTTTATTATATGAACCATCGTATTATGAGAAGAGGAGGACATCTATTCGTATCGGATTATGGGATGCAGGTAAATATCTTATCTCGCTATGGAATTAAAAATTTTGCGGTTGCCGGACGAGACTATCACTTTTCTAATGGTGATCCAACAGATTTTCGATATGGTAATATTAAAATAATCAATCATTATCATGGCGTTCAAAAAACAGTGGTAAAAGGTCAGGATCTTTACACAACAAGAATTCTAATCAACGGTGATTATATTGTAGGAAAATATGGAAGCGAAATCGAAGCAGCGATTGCCTATAACAAAGCTGCATCTTTATTAAAGAGTAAAGGTCTACAGAAAGACTTCCCCGAAAACTATATCGAAGGGATAGATCATATCTCCTATGCAAAATTATATAATACTACACGCATCAGTAAAAAGCTTCGTGATTTACCAGATTTTCATTAACATTTTATGTTGTTTTTTTCCAAAAATATATTGTCTGAAAACTTTTTCAAAAAAGGGTACCTTTTTTCGATATTTTATGATATAATACAAATATATTTTTCTTCTTCCATTTTCATAGTTCTATAAGAACCGCACGCTAACGCGTGCGTTTTCTTTTCTTTACTGGTGTAATAAGCCATGAGGAAGCTACCAATAGTAAAATAGATACCACACTTTGCACGAAAATACTTATGGTAAACCAATGATTTATAAGATACTTCGTTACTCGGCTATAAGTCCTCCAATCCGTAAATGCACCCGCTTCGATTCCAATCTGACTTTTTAACATAGAAAAAAACGTAAAGATAGGATCGAATAAAAGAGTAGCAATCGTAACATTCACTTCAGCCATCCCGCTCATTTTATTAATTCCATAAACCACCTGATGTCGCATACTCCCTAGTGAGTCAAGTAGATGACCACCAAGCAATAACATCGCAAGTCCTATTGTTATAATAAAACCAGTAGTATAAGCACAAACTGTTGAAAGTGTTGTACGTTTACATAAACTTGAAAAGAATATACCAATGCTACCAAGATAAACGGAAGTCACAATTAAGAAAAGCTGAAACTGCAACAATTGAGGGAAGGTAATTCCTCCAACAGCAAATACCAGTGCTGTAATGGGTAGAGATGAAATTCCTAGTAACAGCATTAAACTTAGGGAAGCTAGTAGTTTCCCTTTTATTATTTGAAATGGTGTCATGCGTGTTGATAGTAAAATATCTAGTGTCTGTTTCTCTCTCTCTCCAGAAATTGTTCCAGATGATATACCAGGTATGATAAACAAAACAAGCAGAAACTGCGCACCCGTTATAATTCCATATATGGTAAGTATATCAGAGTAGTTGACTGAGTTTCCAATCTTTTGTGCATCTTCAAACGTTAAGTAAAACGCCAATAAACCAAATAATGATAGGACTCCATTAAATACTGACAATAAAACCGCAGTCTTTTTCATTCTTGAATTTTGATATAGTTCCCTCAGATAGACAGGGTTCATCCGCCACATACCATCCTCTCCTTTCTATTTGGTTCGCTTAAGAAATATTATCATAAGTAGATTCTTATTGTCAGACCAAGATATACTTCATAAGATTTCCTTTCTATTTGGTCAACCTAAGAAATATCTCCTCTAAGTTCCCTTCTTCTCTCCTATAAGAAGCTATTGATACACCGGAAGCAATTAGTCTTGATAATAATTCTGCTTCTTTTTTTTCTTCTCCATAAAAATGAAATGAGATGTTTCCCTCTTTACTTGCAATATTCGTAACCTCAGGGATTTGCTTTAGTAACTTAATTGCAATATCATGTCCTCCCATAATTTTCATCATTAGCGGATTTTCTGCTTTCTGTTTCGCCATGATTTCTTTCATTGGTCCTTGTATCACAAGTTTGCCACTTTCAATAATTCCGAGGTGTGTGCACATTTCCGAAAGATCCTTAAGTACATGAGAACTTAGTA
>JAEWHR010000089.1 GCA_023387655.1 Bacillota bacterium | reverse complement strand
AGAATAGAAACCCAGCAAAGATACCGCCAATAATACCTCCATATACAACAAATCCATCCGCAACGTTCCATAGGATACTTGGATCTTTTATGATTTCAGGTATCTGTGTTATGTAATATAGAAGTTTTGCCCCGAGTAAACCGCCGGCAGCACACCAGATAACGAGAGAGAAGACTTTCTCATGCTCTAATTTTAATTTTTTTGCTCTATATTCCGTTAGAAAATATGCAGATAAAATACCAATAGCAATCATGAGACCATAACCATAAACTGTAACAGGACCGATTTTTATTAATTCATTTTTCATAAGTTCATCCTTTCTTTTTCTATGTCATCTATTCAGATTTCATCAAAGTCTTATGTTGACATTATATAGCAAGGATTCCTAAGGCGCAATATGATTAAGAAACATATTATTAAGAAACCTATTATTTAGAAACAGATTATTAAGAAACCTATTAATAGGACAACTCGATTAACTCATTTGATATTGTTATAAGATCTTTACCAAGCATTAAATTATCTTCTAAGTACTCTATAATTTCTATTAGATTTCGGATGCTTTTCTTATGCTCAATCAATGTCTTTAATACAAATTGAATTTGGGCGTAAGATAATTTATCTGGAATATAACCCTCCACTAGGACAGGAGAATGTTTGGCTAAATTATCAATTAAATCTTTTACAATCTGTCGATGTATAAGTTTTTCATACTGCTCAGTACACGTTAGGTATAACTGTTCAAATATCTCCGGATATTCAGAATGGTTAGGATTTAGGTTATTTTGTTCGAAAATCACCCTATCATAAAAAAGTATCTGATAGGAATAGTCATCCAGCGTAATGTCATCTAAAATTCGCACTGTTGGTAATAAATAGCCATGTCCCTTAGCCATATTGATCCGAACCTGTTGGAGCTTTGGAAACCCTTCCTGATTCTCTTTGATAAGATAATCTACAAAGCCACTACCAACTTTTAGAGTAACTGGTTCCGAGAGAATCGTACGAAATAGAAGTTCTTTTTCCTTATTATTATTGGATTCTGTTAATGTGGTTGGAAGATCTAATAGCTCATCCATAGACAGTGATAGTACTTTACTTAACTGATACAAGAGCTCAATATCGGGCAGACTAATCCCTCGCTCCCACTTAGAGATTGCTTGTGGTGTGACACCGATACGTAGTGCTAGTTCTTCTTGAGTTAATTGTAATTGTTGTCGATGTTTTAATAACTTTATTGCAAATCTTTGATAATCCATAAAGAAATACTCCTCCCAATATTTTTTATCGTAATAAAAGCTAACGAATGCTTATCGTTATTGTATCTTATTATAAAGATTAAGTAAAACAACGGTTCATTGACCTTCCTCTCAACGTAAACAAAAAATAGTGAGGCATAGGAATAGAGATTTCCATGCCTCACTACTTTATTTTACGAATGAAAAAACAAGGTAAATAATTTCAGAAGTAATTTTGGAATTGATGGATAATGTGTTAAGATAATATCTTTGGCCATAGCCTTAGTTTGTATGGCATCGATTGAATAGCAATTGGTGCCGTAGGTTTCATCACCAATAGATAAATTACCAGAAGCAATAGCACCAATGGCTATTTCTTTCGCTACGGCGATGGAACCAAGAGAATAAAAACCAATGGAAATGGCACCAAGGGTGAGATAACCTATGGAGATAGAACCAATAGCAACTGCACCGATGCAAATAGCTCCAAAGGATAGCAAGCCTAAAGCTAATACACCTAGGGTTAAGAGACCTAAGGAGAGTAAACCAATACTAAAGATCCCAACGGAGATGGATCCGATTGCTATAATTCCCTTCGCAACTTTGATTCTGTGTCTAGAGTATAAAAAACAGATATGAATTAACGGGAGGCCAAACAGTGTTTTCTTACTCTTATACTCAAAGCCACGAGGTCTTTTAATATAGTCGTTTATTTCATTTATCTGAGAATTAAGTGAAGAGTAGTTATTGTCTCTTTGTGATGTATCATGATAAGTTTCATCTCTACTATCTTTTTTTTCTCTTGTGGTAGAACGTTCTGTAATGTAATCTCTGATTAAATAATCTAGAGATACCTGAAATATTTCCGATAGCATGATTAATTTTGGAAGCTCCGGCATCGTTTGATCAGATTCCCACTTACTTACAGACTGTCTAGATACATCTAATAGTTCTGCTAACTGTTCTTGGGAAAGACCACACTCTTTTCTTAGCTCTATTAATTTGTCACAAAATTTCATAAAACCTCTATTCTAGCACTATAGCGCTTTTTTGTAGTTAAAAATTTTTTTCAGTTACCTATAATTTTAGAACTATCTTAATTTTAGCAGCTACCTTTTATTCAGCAGCCAGCTTTTATTCAGCAACTGCCTTTGATTCAGCAGCTACCTTTTATTCAGTAGCTACCTTTGATTCAGCAACTACCTTTTATTTAGTAGCCACCTTTGATTCAGCAACTACCTTTTATTTAGCAGCTACCTTATAATAGTGAAAGAAAACTTTCCGCGGTTTTTCGAGCCAGAATTGATTTCCTTAACTCCTCTTTCAAGTATTAATATATAGGAAGAGAGAATAAATGGCAAGAAAATATAAGTTTGCAAATTGTCAACTGTAGGTTGCATTAGCATTTTTTTAATAATTTACGTGCTTTTATTAAAACTAAATAATTAATAACTGAAAAAAGACAACCGGTACTATCGAAGATATGGAAATTTTCGAAAATATCGGTTGTCTTAGATTTATGATAAGGAAAGTTTCTAAAAGCATATTTTTCGTGTTTATGAAAGGATTATATTCTTTCAATCAAGCGCATTCGTCTTGTTCCAATGTTATTGCTTTGGATAAGAAACTTTAAAGCTATTAACTTCAGATGCTAACACTAATTCGATTCCCTTAGTAGTATTTTCATTTACACCTTGTTTCCTGATATAGATAGTAGAGCCTTCTGGAGCAGTCGTAGATGAAATTGCTTTTGCTTTTGTAGTATTCATAATGGTAAACGAGGTAGTTGTTTCATTAAAGGTGGAACCTGGTTTTACTATAGCATAGCTATATACATCTGTTTTTGATGCATTGTTAAATTGAAGCATCAGTT
>JAEWHR010000052.1 GCA_023387655.1 Bacillota bacterium | reverse complement strand
CTAATCTAAAGTAGTGATTTAGCCGATAATTATAAGGAATAACGATATACTATTAGATTCTATTGCATCATCAAAATGGAAAATAGTGTCGTTTTATGGATGTTGCGATTGAATTATTTGTCATTTTATCATATAATACGATATATATATACACAAATGCAGAAAATATTTTCAGGTAATATTTTATTTATGAATAGATATAGATTATAACTTAAGATGATATGGGGGGAGACCTATGGATAACAAGATATTATTAGAAAGTGGTACAAATGAGATAGAAGTGCTTGAATTCACCATTGGTGGAAACAGTTATGGTATAAATGTGGCTAAGATTATGGAAATACTTCCTTATGTTAGTCCAACACCAGTACCGAATGCTCATCCTACCGTGGAGGGGATTTATATGCCTCGCGATTTTATTATGACAATCATAGATTTAAGAAAGACATTAAATCTGTATCAGGAATCACAACAAGGCGAGAAAGATATGATTATTGTAACAAACTTTAATAATCTACATGTTGGTTTTCATGTAAATAAAGTGTTAGGCATTCATAGAATTTCTTGGGGAGATATCTCAAAACCAGATGCTACTTTAAATCATGCTGGTATGGGAGTCGCCACTGGTATAATTAAACTATCAGGAAAACTTATTATTTTACTTGATTTTGAAAAGGTTGTAGCCGATATTAGTCCTGAAACTAGTTTAAAAGTTTCGGATATGGAAGGATTTAAAGATAGGAGACGTTGTGATTTACCAATTATTATCGCTGAAGATTCTCATTTGTTAAATCAGTTACTCGTTGACTGTCTTGCCAAAGCTGGTTATACCAACATCATAAGAACTGAGAATGGAAAAGAAGCCTATGACTTGTTAATGAAGTACAAACAAGAAGGAATTATTGACAAAAAGGTTTCTCTAATTATTACTGATATTGAGATGCCAATAATGGATGGGCATCATTTAACAAAACTTGTTAAGGAGGATGCGAAACTTTCACATATTCCGGTAGTTATCTTTTCTTCTTTAGTAAATGAGGATATGCGCAAAAAAGGTGAAAGTTTAGGTGCTGATGCTCAACTATCAAAACCTGAGATTGGACAATTAGTATCAAAAATTGACGAGTTACTTTTAAGTAAATAGTACCAATAAATAAAGCCAACAAATAATACCAAGAGATAATGCTAACAAATAATACCAAGAGATAATGTCAACAAATAATGCCAAGGTGGTGTATGAATGGATAGATGCAAGATATGTCACTCAGAAATAAAGGATAAAAGCGAATATTGCTTAAATTGTAAAGAGTTAGGCTTAGATCATCGATATTTCAATACTCCATTTGCATCTATGGAACCATTTAATAGTAAAGATGATATAACGGCAGAATCAGAAGATTATTTGCCAAAAGATTATAGCATACTTGATACAGGATTTGAGGACTTAACAGAGAATAAGGAACTTCAGATTTTATTAAATAAAACAGTGCCTGATGAGCAATTAATTATGGAACATTCTATAGAAAATGATGAGATAGGCTATGATGCCACTTTAAAAAGTTCCATACAAGATTTAGAAGATAAACAAGTAGAAAATGAACAGCAAGAAATAGATAAACAACAAGAAATAGATGAACAGCAAGAAATAAAACAACAAGAAATAGATGAACAACAAGAAAAAAATGAACTGCAAGAAGAAAATGAACAAAAAGTAGAAAATGAACAGCAAGTACAAAATGTACTAGATGAATATAATAATGCTAGTTTAGAAGATTACATAACGAATGATTTATTATCTGAGTTAGTTACAACAGAGGAAAAACACTTAATAGAAGAAGATAAACTTAATGTAAGTGATTTACTTGGTGAGAATTTAACTAGCAACAAGTACAAAGAAGTAGAGGGAGAATTTGCGGTGGGTAGTACGCCTGATTTTGATGGAAATCAAGATATACTTGATTTACTAAATGAAATAAACAGAACACCGGAAGACGATAATCAAGAGGATTATGTTTCAGATGTACTCTCCATTGATGATTTCATGGACGACGAAGAGACTATAAAAGATCCGATTTTAAGTCTATATGGTGATTCAGATGAATTATTGAATTCTACGATGAAAGACATTGGAGGTATCTATCAAGATAGCTTAGATGGGATTTCAGATTTAAAGGATGTAGGAATAGATGAGGAATTACTTAAATTAATACCAGACATTCCTAATCAAGAGGAAGTAAAGCCAGAAGAAATAGAGAATCTCGAAATAAAATCAAAGAAGAGCAAAAAGCAAACAAAAGAAAAACATCGTAGTGGAAGTAAGAAGAATTTATTTTCACGTATTTTTGGAAATGTAAAAGAGGAATACTCGGAAGAAGAAAAAGAACGCTTAAAGCAAGAGATAATTGAAGAAGCAAGATTAAAAGAAGCAAAAGTCCAAGAAGCAGAAAAAGAAAAAAAGGCTGCAAAGGTTAAGAAAAAAGCAGACAAGTTAGCTGAGAAAAAGAAAGCTAAGGAGGATGCACTTAAAGCAAAACAAGCGAAGGCAGAGAAAGCAAAAGCAAAGAAAGAAGAAAAAGAGCGCATATCAAAAGAGGTACAGGAATTAATTGATGAGATTGATGAAAATGAAGGTAGAATAAATCGAATCGGTGCTTCCTTTGTATTTGCATTATTTGCAAGTATTGCTGTATTCGTTGTTATTGGTACTAATATCTACAGTTACGCGATTAATGTTCAAAATGCAACGAAGAGTTTTAGTATGCAACGATATAATGAAGCATATAACGAAGTTTATGGTCTAGAGATTAAGGATGCAGATATAGAAATCTATGATAAGATTATGACAGTAATGTTTGTTAATAAACAGCTGAACTCTTATAATAATTATTCTGCAATAGGTATGTATCCACAAGCTTTAGATTCCTTGTTAAAAGGCTTGGAACGTTACGATAAGTATTATACGTTAGCGACGAAACTTGGGATACAAACAGATTTGGATTATGTGCGTAATCAAATTGTAAAGGAATTGGATAATGTCTTTTATTTGTCTGTTGAAGAGGCTTATGATATTATCGATAGTCCTACTCAATTAGACTATAGTGTAGGAGTCCACAATGTTATATTAGAACGTCTTGATGATAAGCTCGTTCAAAAAACAGATAGTAAAAAGTAAGAGATGGAACAGTATCTTAATCGAAAGAATAGGTTACTGTTCTTTTTTTAATTAATAGGAAATTCCCCAAATCAAAAAAATAGTGTATAATAGCAATGAAATAAAAAATGGCATGCCAAAAGAGCGAAGCGGTTACTTCGCCATGACTTTGAATATGTGGTTTTTTGTT
>JAEWHR010000264.1 GCA_023387655.1 Bacillota bacterium | reverse complement strand
AACAAAAAGACTGGTATAAACCAATCTTTTGTAAGCTAAGATGCAACCTCTTAGCAGTTATATATTTAACTACTCAAAAACTGTTAATTGTAGTGGATAGGGTTGCGTTTCATTTTACAATTAACTTTCTTAGCATTAATTAAGCAAATATAGCATTATTTCTATTCTTTTTTAATGCTTTTTAAACATAAAAAAGGCAAATAAAATATCCCTAAGTTAAAATTAACTTTCCTTTAGGATTATTTCATTTGCCCTTGATTGAAAATTCCCCTTTTATACCTATCTCAAATGTAACTTTACGCTTCCCATCGGCCTGAAGCACCGCATGGTAATACTAGGCCAGTATTGGTTACCGGTAAGCCAATTTCCTCTGCATTTACAGTGCCACCAAATTTCTTTTGTAATTCTAC
The DNA here is from genome assembly GCA_023387655.1 of Bacillota bacterium. Lineage (GTDB taxonomy): Bacteria > Bacillota > Clostridia > Lachnospirales > Lachnospiraceae > Lachnoclostridium. The sequence goes on along the minus strand of JAEWHR010000264.1, from coordinate 9,000 downwards.
TCCTAGCATATAAGCTAATACAGCTGGTTGCAGACCTGTCGTATAGGAATTAATCAAGTAGAATAATGGTTCCTCTGTCAATACACCAGTACACAGCTTTACAAATGGGTGGACACTCTCTTCAATCTTCCATATCTCACCCTTTGGACCTCTTCCATAGGATGGAGGATCCATAATGATAGCGTCATAACGATTTCCTCTGCGTATTTCTCTCTCCACAAACTTAACGCAATCATCTACAATATATCTTATCGGAGCATCTCCTAACCCTGAGGATACCGCATTTTCTTTTGCCCAAGTTACCATGCCTTTGGAAGCATCCACGTGAGTAACATGAGCGCCTGCTTTTGCTGCTGCCAAAGTAGCACCACCTGTATATGCAAATAAATTTAATACTTTAATCTCACGATTTGGATTCTTTTCCTTCGCTTTTCTTATTTTGTCACTAAACCAATCCCAATTTGTGGCTTGTTCAGGAAACAAGCCAGTATGCTTAAAACTAAATGGTTGTAAGTTAAAGGTTAACTCTTTATAGTGAATCTGCCACTGTTTTGGCAAGTCAATAAACTCCCATTCGCCACCACCTTTACTGCTTCTATGATAGTGGGCATTCTTATTTTTCCAACCACGTTCTTCTTTCTTAGTATCCCAGATAACCTGGGGATCAGGACGTACTAATATATACTTACCCCAGCGTTCTAACTTTTCACCACCAGAAGCATCAATTACCTCATAATCTTTCCATCCGTCTGCAATCCACATAAAATCCTCCAACTCTTGGTATCTCATTAACTAATCTTTTTTACTATCGTTAATCTATTTTAGAATGTTTAACAATCAGCGTTTCCAATATCATTATTTCCTAATCATAGAACGCAAACTATTCGTTACATCTTAATGATAATTAGGACTTAGACTTACCTTTATAACATATAGATTATATAGTACTTTTTTATAAGTCGCAAGTTAAACAATAATTTTTTACTTAATCAAATTTTAAACCTTCTGAACTTATTCTAAGCATTCTTGTCTTATTTTAACTTGACGTTTTTTGGTAAAAATACTAAACTATTAACAGAGCATGGAAAAAGTGTTTCTCTATCATTCCATCGATTTAAACGAGAGCTGTGAAAGTTCTCGCATGTATGGCAAGCATCCCACTTGTCATGAATAATAATATAAAAATGGAGGTACATACTATGGGGATTTTAACACGTTTTAAGGACATCATGTCAGCAAACATTAATGCACTTTTGGACAAAGCAGAAGATCCTGAAAAAATGATAGATCAATGTTTACGTAATTTAAATGAAGATTTAGGTAAGGTAAAATCCGAAACAGCAGCAATTATGGCTGAGGAAGCAAGAGCAAAAAGAGCCTTAGATGATTGTAATGGAGATATTGCTAAGATGCAAACTTATGCAATCAAAGCTTTGGAATCAAACAACGAAGCAGATGCTAGAAAGTTCCTAGAACAAAAAGCTTCTTTAACCAATAAGTCAGCTGGATTACAACAAGCATATGACCTTGCTCATAGCAATGCAACTAACATGAAAACAATGCATGATAAGTTAGTAAAGGATATTAATGAGCTTGAATCACGTAAGGATATGATCAAAGGTAAGCTTGCTGTTGCTAAGACACAGGAACGTATCAATAAGATGGGTTCTTCTGTTGAAAATGCAAATAATTCCATGGCTAGCTTTGCAAAATATGAGGAGCTTGCTAATAAAAAACTGGATGAAGCAAATGCAATGGCTGAATTAAATAACTCATCACCAGAGAATACCATTAAAGATTTGGCTGCAAAGTACGATTCCTCTAACCCTGATATCGAGAACGAATTGGCAGCTTTAAAACAAAGCCTAGGAAAATAATTCTAAGTAGTTGCTGCCACAAAGACACTTATCATGTGTCTTTGTGGCATTTTTTATGAATGTATAGAAAGAGAGAACTAATCATGGTAATTCAGTATAAGTGTCCTAGCTGTGGCGCTGATTTAACATATGACACTACATCGAAAAAGCTTCATTGTGCCAGCTGCCAAAGTTACTATTCTATTGATTCTATGCCTCCTCCTGATGTTCCTCTTGGAGAATCGGATGATGCCCCTAAGGTTTCTCCCTTCGGTCCGAAGGATATTTACGAGGAAGCCTCCTTTGGTAATCACAAAGGTGAATCCACTTGGCAACATAAGAATTTTAGTAACAATAAAGTATCGGAGTATCATTGTAAAAACTGTGGTGCTGTTGTTATTACAGACAAAGATACAATTGCAACATCCTGTAGCTTTTGTGGTGCTGCTGTAGTCTTAAGCGATCGTGTGGAAGGACAGTTAGAGCCTTCAAGAATTATACCTTTTAAGATTAACCGCGATCAAGCAACAAAGGCATTTCAAAAATGGTGTAAAAAAGGATTACTTACTCCAACTGAATTTAAGCACGCTGATCGTGTAAAAAATATTACCGGTATCTACGTTCCTTTTTGGTTATACGACTTAAGGGGTGTAGGGGACATTGATGCAACCTGTACTAGAGTGAGATCTTATACCCGTGGCGACTATATCTATACCGAGACTCAGTACTATCATGTTTATCGAAAGGTAAACCTTAATTATTCTAATGTACCAACCGATGCTTCTGAAAAGATGAATGACAACTTAATGGATCGTTTGGAACCATATCAAAGCCACGAGCTGATTACCTTTGATATGCCATATCTTGCAGGATATCTTGCCGAAAAATATAACTTTAGTGCTGAGCAACTCTTTCCACGTGTTCGAGATAAAGTAGGTGTTTATGTGGATAATTATCTTAGAAATACAATCCACGGATACAATAGTGTAATCACGAACCGAAAAGACATTAATATCTATCAAAAAAATGCCTACTACACTCTTTTACCTGTATGGATGGTTTGCTATGATTTTAAAGATTCTGAACATATCTTCGCCATGAATGGTCAGACAGGAAAGATTGTTGGAAAACCTCCGCTCTCCAAATCCAAAATGTTTGCTTGGTTTACTGGTATAACCTCCTTATCCTTTCTGTTGATAAAACTAATTGTTGTGCTGAATGGAGGGCCATGGTTATGATATTAAAGAATAAGAAAAATATCATTGGCATCCGGTTGATGCTTATGATAAGCTGTATTTATATTATTGTTTCTATTTTCAGTATTCCCAATTTTAACATTATAGCAAACGCTACAGAACATACAGCACATATCGAGGATAATGCAAACTTATTATCTGAGAGCGAGGAGACAAAGCTTCAATCGAAACTTTCCACATATGCAGTTAATTCAAATCTTGATCTTGTTATCCTAACAACGGATGATCTTAACACAAAAGTGAAAGATGATGATGACGCCATAATGAAATATGTAACGAGATATCTAGAAGACTATATAGATAAGCACTGTGATAATGGTACTTTTACCGAAGATGTTGCTATCTTGTACTTTGACTCTACTTATCGATGGCTCAATATCCAAGGATACGGAAGGGCTGAGACTGATTTAAGCGATGACCGAATTGAGAATATTTTAGATGATATCTCTGGTTATTTTGGTGAAAATGATTATTATAATGCATTCTTAAATTTCGGAAAAGAAGCGAAGTATTATGCTACTTTACCCAAAACAAATTCTAATAGTAACAATAGCTCTCATAATACTTCACCAAATGGAAATTATGATAACCGCTATAATAATGGCCATGGTTCATCATATAATAGCTCCAATTATGCACAGAAGCAGTTTGTTGAAAACGTTATCTATAATACAGGATTTCAGCTATTAGCTGCCGTTATTATTGGAGTCATTGCCGTAGCAGTCATGGCATCACGTTCTGGTGGTTCCGTCACCATCAATAACCGTACTTACCTTGATGAAGGTAATTCTGGAGTCACTGCCAGACGAGATGATTACATCAGAACTAGTGTAACAAAGGTAAAACGTCCACAAAATAATACGAATCAAAATTCTGGAGGAAATCGGAGTTTTCGAAGTAGTGGTGGAGGCGGCGTTAGTAGTGGTGGCCGTTCTCACAGTGGCGGTGGACGTAGAGTATAACGAGAAAGGTGGATTTCTATGGGATTATTTACAAATCAATTTTCAAATGTCGTAGAATGGAAAGAATTCCGCGATGATATGATTTTTTACAAATGGCACAACAATGAAATTAAACGAGGTAGCCGCCTTATAATTCGTCCAGGTCAGGATGCTATTTTCTTATATAATGGGGCAATTGAAGGTATTTTTAAAGATGATGGTGAATATGATATTGAATCTGACATTGTTCCCTTCCTCTCTACTCTTAAAGGATTTAAGTTTGGTTTTAACAGTGGAATGCGTGCAGAAGTCTTGTTTATAAATACAAGAGAATTTTCTGTCCGTTGGGGTACCTCCAACGCAATCAATATTCCAGCACCACAATACAACTTACCTGGAGGACTTCCGATTCGTTCCCATGGAACTTATACCTTTAAGGTAAAGGATTACGTAAAGCTAATCGATAGTATAGCAGGAATTAGGGATTCTTTTTTAGTGGATGATGTAAAGCTACGAATTACTTCTGTACTAGATCAACTGTTGATGAAGTGGATTGTCCAAGAAGGTAAAGACATCTTTAATCTATCCATCAATTCCTTAACTATAGCGAAAGGTATCTCACAGGATCTTGATATGCAGCTGTTTGATACCGGAATTAGCATTAGTTCTTTCCAAATTATGAGTTTTACCTATCCAGAAGAGGTTCAGGCTATGATTAATAAAAATGCCTCCCATAGTATGGTTGGAGATATGAATCGTTATCAACAGATTAACTTTTCTGATGCCATGTCCTCTGGTAATGTAAAAAGCGGTGGGGTCGCTTCCGATATGGCTGGAATAATGATGGGAATGAAGTTTGCAAATCAGATGGTGCAAAATATGAATCAAGGTATGGCAGATACTAATACACAACAAAGAACATCCACTAATATGCAAACTAATGAATCTAACGGCAATAAACCAAATTTCTGCCCAAATTGTGGACTTAAGACTGGGAACAGTAACTTCTGCCCGAATTGTGGTCAAAAATTGGCATAATATCTAAAAAGATAATGGGAGTAATGAAAGTATGCATAAAGGCTTACTTACGTTACTCCCATCTAGTTTTTATTCTGCCATTAGTCTTTTTATTCTAGCATTATTTTTTTCTATCATTAGGTATCTTTAATTCTGCCATTAGGTTTCTTTGGTCTGGCATTAGGTTTCTTTGATTCTGCCATTAGTTATTTTACTCTGCCATTAGATTTCTTTTACCACATACTTTTTCTTTATATACAACCACATTTCTACCACTTTTTTTTGCAATATATAAAGATTTGTCTGCTTCTTTATATAATTCTGCCATACCGTTCATTGTAGTTGGTACCACAGAGGAAACTCCAATGCTCACCGTAACAACAGGTGTTCCAAGCATCGGGCTATGTTTAATATTAAGTTTCTCTATATTGGTTCGTATTTTCTCTGCAAAAGCTATTAATTCTGATTCTTTCACATCATATACAAGTATTAAAAATTCTTCACCACCAATTCGAGCGGTAAGATCACTGTTTCTTCTTGCAGTCTTTTTAAGTTCCGCAGCAACCATCTTTAAACATTTATCCCCTTGTGGATGTCCATAACTATCGTTATACCTCTTAAAATTATCCACATCTACAATCATTAGCCCAATTCTACTACTACTTCTAATACAATACGGTAACAAGACCCTCAAATTACGATCTAATCCTCTACGGTTTAATAAACTAGTAAGAGGATCTTCTTCTGCGTTTTTTGCCATAGACTGAAGTCTCTGTTTCATCCTTAACATTTTTCTTTGTTGCCAATATAGAAAACGTGAAAAGCCAAGTAACAAAACACTATAAACTATCATACTAATCTTATTGGTAGCGGATAAGTCAAGTCGAAAAATTACGAGACTAGCAAATATTAACTGTGTTGTTGCATAACACAAGAATTCTCTATAATTTAAGAGTGGGACCAAAGAAGAAACAGATATCATAACACAATATATCCCTATATTTCTGCTTTCAAACATGGAGATATAACTGGAAGCATAGATAAACAATAAGGAAAACGCCCAGAAACTTTGATAAATCAGAGGAGCAATTACGTAATCTTTCTTTTTCTTGCTATAAGACCCTAGGATAAAATATATTATTATGATTACCTCATATGTTATCAGAAAACTAAGGTATGTTTTTCTTAGCTCATTCGATTGCCCAAAATTCCATAAAAACAAAGCCACGATTGGTAGTATAAAACCAAGAATGGTTGCCAAAACTACAACTCGAATTAAGTTCTCACGAATGAGCCTGATTCTTAATTTTTCAGCATTTGATAACATGAAATTCCCCATACTTTGTCCCCTATACGCAAGAAATCATTTTCTCTAAATCACTTTTCTCGTACTAATTTAGAAATATCAACTTTCATAAAAAGAACCTTATTATTAAGGTTTTAAGGCTTCAATCGCAGCCTGCTTCCTTAGATAGTACCAATAATCAAGCAAACTACATCAGCTTTAGAGTAATAATAAAATCCTAATTATGATACAATAGAAAATCTTATGTTTTAAATAAATAACACGCCCTTTGTACACTTACTGTAAGTATACTACATTAAACTTAATTATAACATACTAAAATTGTAAAATACAATCTTTTTTTCCATCTTACAAGAGAACTATGTCGTCTTGTATACAAAAGTAGGTAGGAATAGAAAAACGCCAAGATTAGTATCCTAACCTTTTGGCGTTACTAATCCTGGCGTTATGTAAGATCTGCATCTAGATATGTTTTTATCTGCGCTCTTACTGGTAAGGCTATTGCAGTACACGCAATCATTTTAATAATATCTCCTGGTATAAATGGAATAACTCCTGCCATCAATGCTTCCCATATCCCTAAATTAAGTTGTAAACCAAGCCATATTGTTCCTATGAGATAGCAACCTATTGTACCAATTACCATTCCAAGAAGTACAATGATTGGTTTCCTTAACCAACGTTTTGCAAAGTATCCCGTAAAAAAAGCTATAAAAAAATAACCTATTAAATATCCACCTGTTGGACCTGCTAAAACTCCAAAACCAGCCATTCCTTCTGCAAACACTGGAAGACCAACTAGACCAAGTAATAAATATAATAAAACGCTAATCATTCCTCTTTTGGGACCAAGAATTGCTGCACAAAGATAAACAGCAAAGGTCCCTAAAGAGATAGGAATCGTAGATAATGGAATAGAAAATGGAGCCAATATACATAGAACTGCTGTCATGAATGCTGTCATTGTGATTGACATGGTTTTTGAATTTTTCATATTGCTACCTCGTAGTATTTTTGATAATTATATTCCAGCAGTTTCATAATGTCAACCTTTAAATTGAATTCAGTTTACATTAAGCGAGTTAAATCTCAATCTACACAATCAAATTTATATGACTCCTACCTATTTATAACAATAACCAATATGCATCCTATGTGTATCTCATGGACATTCCATAAACAATTCTATTTAGGATGCCTTACCAATCATTAAAAACTTTACTCTTATTATTCATTACTTGACAAACAGCTTAGTTGAAAGAATGGTGAAAAAAATTTTCATACTAACAGTCTTATATATTCCCTAATAAAGAACAAAAAACGGAATATCCAATTAGTTATCTCTGTGGAATATTCCGTTCTATATTGATTTTGAAATTTAGGATTCTCTATGTTCCTTCAATGTTTTCCAGTTTTCATCTCTCTTAGCAATAATTAATTCAGTGCCTGGTTCAATTGGCCAATCAATTCCAACCTCTGGATCATTCCATAAAAGTCCGCCTTCATCTCCAGGATGGTAAAAATCAGAGCATTTATATGCAAATTTTGCTGTCTGTGATAAAACTAAGTAGCCATGCGCGAATCCTTCTGGAATATAAAACTGCTTTTTATTCTGCTCAGATAACACAACACCATACCATTTACCAAAAGTTTTAGAATCCTTTCTTAAATCAACCGCTACATCAAATACTTCTCCGCTTAAAACTCGAACCAGTTTTGCTTGTGGATGATTAATTTGATAATGCAACCCCCTCAATACACCTTTTGAAGATTCTGATTCATTATCTTGAACAAATTCTGTTGTAATTCCAGCCATCTCATAATCACGCTTTTGATACGTTTCCATAAAATAGCCCCTTTGATCTAGGAATACAGTAGGCTCAATCACATACAAACCTTCTATCTCGCATGATGTTACTTTAATTTTCCCCATCTATTTTATCCTCCTTAAGTACAGCTATATATCGTTTTAAGGCATCCCTCCAATTTGGAAGACGCCTAAATCCTGCTTGATCTAGGCTCCTTTTACTCAACCTGCTATTTTGAGGGCGTACCGCTTTTGCTGAAAACTCTATGCTTGTAATTGGATTCACTTTTATGTTTATATTTGCATATTGAAATATCTCACAAGCAAATTCATACCAAGAGCAAAATCCTTCATTCGTAGCATGATAGATTCCATATTTTTGAGATTGCGACATATCTAATAAAAGAATTGACAAGTCCTGGGAGTACGTTGGGGATCCAACTTGATCACACACCACATTTACCTGATCTTGTGATTTTGCAAGCTGTAACATGGTTTTAACAAAGTTTTTTCCATTGAGGCCATATACCCAAGAAACGCGAACAATAAAATATTTTTCTAAGTATTTCATAACCTCAAGTTCACCTTCATACTTTGTCAATCCATATACATTTTGAGGACCTTTTTCATCCTCAATTTCAAACTCTTTATCTCCTAAACCAGGAAACACATAGTCTGTACTAATATATATTAACTTACAATCTATCTCCTTACACGCTTTCGCAATATTTTTTGATCCCTTTACATTAACATCTCTTGCTTGGTTTAAATTATCTTCAGCTGCATCAACCGAGGTATAGGCAGCGCAGTGAATTAC
>JAEWHR010000262.1 GCA_023387655.1 Bacillota bacterium | reverse complement strand
TCTTTGATGTATTCATGAAGTTGATTTTCATTACTCCAATCATCATTCCACGGCTCGGCTGTAAAAACTTCCTTAAAAAACCGTGTAATTGCATCTATATTATCAATGTTCAGTTCCTCCACTATTGGCATATTTAGTCTCCTTCGTCATTTGATATTTTCATTCTTTAGATTCTGATTAATCATTTAATAATAATTCTTTATTCTGTCACTCTGCTATAACTGATACGTTCATCGATTCCCAATATATACCACAATATATTAAATTGTACTTTTTTTCAATACGAATATAAAAATAGATCCAAAATGTATAATTTGAATCAAAGCTTATTTAATCCTTGCCTCCACTATAAATCCACAAAACGCGTATCATAACCAAACCCAACCTGGCATTTCAGTTATAATACGCGTTTTCTATTTATTCGTTACCCAATCGTTAAAGATCCAGAAGTAATATACTTTCCTGACTTTCGATCAAATAGCATAATGTTCTTTCCAGCAACTCTCGTCTGTATGGTTGTTCCTATCACATAAGTACTTCCTCCAAAGATTACGCCAGTAAGAAGATTATCACCAATGCGAATTTTTAATGTAGATTCCATACCAGTAGGCATCGCACCGTAGATAATACCGGTTACACCGCTATCTTCTGTATTTGACCCAATCGAGAGAAATTCTGGTCGGATTCCTAAGACAAAGTCCTCATTCGTAATCTGTGGTTCTTCTTTCATTGAGAATTCTTCTTCTATTACTTTGGCAATAGGATAACGAAATACTTCATCCTTATTTCCCTTTTCCACATACTTCTTGTCGCTTAATTTTCTCTGTCTTTCCGCTTCCCCTTCTTCCTGTTCCTTATCTCTACTTGCAAACCACTCATTTAACACCACTTTTGTCGTTGGTTCAAAGCTAGCTTTTACTCCCCCTAATAGGGTAAATATCAATTTGCTATCCTCTTGTTTTCCTCTAGCTTCAACAAAATTAATGGAAGGATTGCCTACAAAGTCAGCAACAAATAGATTATTCGGCTTATTATAAACCTCAAGAGGGGCTGCGTATTGTTGTAAGACACCATTATTAATTAAGCAGATCTTTGTAGCAAGGGTCATTGCTTCCATTTGATCATGAGTTACATAAACAAACGTACTGCCTGTTTCCACATGAAGCCTTTGTAGTTCATATCGCATTTCCAAGCGAAGCTTTGCATCTAAATTAGAGAGAGGTTCATCCATAAAAAGTACCGTAGGTTCCGGTGCTAATGTTCTCGCGATGGCAACACGCTGTTGTTGACCTCCTGATAATTCTGCTGGATAACGATCCATGAACATTCCGATTTTAACAATTCTAGCAACTCGTCTTACTGCTAAATCTACTTCTTCTTTACTTAGTTTTCTCTTATCAAGTAAAACCACTCCATTTTTCATAATCGCAAAATCTTTATCTAGCTCTAAGCCTTTTGCCTGATAGGAAGCTTTAATATCTGCAAGTTTCTTTTCTAATTCTTTTTGAATAGACTTTACTGTTGCATCAAGATCTTTTGCCTCATGAAGCTTATATCCCGCAATGATTTTTGCTGTATAGATAGAAATTGTATAAGTGTCTATGAGGATTAGATTTACCTTGTTATCATCAATCTTTCCACTCTTATCTTTGCACTCTTCTATTAGTTTCACAACTTCCTTAGCATTATTTAAAATAGAAATTAATTTTTCACTATTCTTTGCTTCAAAATCGTACTTTGGCATCTCTTCTTTGATATTACTTAGTCCGAAGGAAATGTTCTTATATACTGTCATATTCGGCCATAAAGCATAGTTTTGAAATAAAAATCCAACTTTTCTTTTGTTGGCAGGAATGTTGATTCCTAATTCACTATCAAAAACCACACGATCCCCAATGGTGATTCTCCCGCTTGTAGGTGTTTCAAGACCAGCAATCATACGAAGTGTGGTTGTTTTGCCACAGCCCGATGGTCCTAATAAGGTAATGAACGAATTATCTTCAATTTCCAGATTTAGATTCTCTACTGCGTAAAACTTACCCCATCTTTTGGTTACGTTAGTTAATTTAATTTCTGGCATGTCAATTCCCTCCAATACCTTTATCCAGACTTGCGCCGGTTAACTTATTTACAATAGCATTAAAAATTAGAATCGTGACAATTAATATCAAGTTAATCGCACTTGAAAATGCATAGAGTCCCATTTCATCAAAATAATCTAGAGTCGTTGCAACGATAAAACCTTGCACACAAAGTAGCATAAACAGAGATAGTTCTCTTAAGCAGGTCATAAATGGCAGGAGGTAACCACTAATAATCGATGACTTTTGAATCGGAATAATAATCTTAAACATCCTCTTATGCCATGGTAAATCCTGTATGATGGCTGCTTCCTCTATCTCACCACTAAGTTGTAGCATTGAATTTAGAGAACTCCGACTTGCAAATGGTATATACTTTACAGTACCTACGATAATTAATAACGCATATGTGTTAAATAGATTTATTCTCTCATTGGAAAATAGAATAAAGTAAGCAACACCTACCGCGATGGATGGCATCAGATATGGCAAGAAGGCAACAGAATTCACATAATTCGCCCATTTACTCCGTCGATTCTTAGAGACAGCATAACCAATCAAGGTTCCTATGGTTCCAGCAGTTAATGCACAACATACCGCAACTAGTAGTGTTCCTGCAAATGCCTTCCAGATGGTAGAGTTAAAGAGAATACCCTGTTGTCCGTACATTCCATTTTCCGTAATATTTTCACTAGTAAGCCACCATTTTGTAGTAAGGTTATTGATATTACCCGTATACAAAAAGCTGTAATCTCCTGGGTTTGGCAAGAAGGTTTCAAATGCAAACGAGATAATCGGAAATATACTTGTAAAAAACGTTACAATAATAAGAACATAAGCAATGAAGTGCTTTCCTATCTTGCCAAGATTAATTTTTGATATCTGCCCCGATTTCCCAGTCACCGTTGTATAACTTTTTCTACTCTTTAGGCTGATCTGATTCATCAAAAGAATAGCAACCCCAAAAAGCATCATAATAATCGCTAATATGCTTGCCTCCCCGGTGTACTTTGAATTCATGGAAATATACTTGGTAGAAAGGGTAGTTAGCTTCAGATAATGTGGCACTGGATAACTCCCCATTGAACTTCCAAAAACCAAAAGAATCGTGGATAAGATTGCTGGTTTTACCATCGGTAACGTAATACGAAACATTGTCTTTAACTTAGGCGTATCTAGAATTGTTGCCGCCTCTTCTAAGTTGGCATCCATATTACGAAATATACCACCAATTAAGATATAGGCAAAAGGAGCGTAATGAAATCCTAATACCAAAGCACTTGGAAATAATCCCTGGCACCACCATTTTGGCATACAAATACCAAAAAGAGATGCTAATAATCCATTGGCTGTTCCTGTCACCTGATTGCTATTGAAAAGGTTTTGCCACATAACAGCAAGTGTCCACTGTGGCATAATATATGGAAAGATAAAGATTGCACTTAGATACTTCTTAAACTTTAGATTGGTTCTCGTTACTAAGAATGCAAAGGTACCACCATAAAGAATTGAAATAATACAGGAAAACGCTGCAAGTAATATCGTATTCATTAATGGCATCCATAGATTCGTTCTAGCAAGTCTGCCTGTAAATAAGTCAATGTAGTTAATAATGGAGTAACCCTCTGTTTTTTTTGTCAAATGTGCATCAATTGTTCCTGGATGAATAGAGAAGGTATCCTCAATAATAGCGATCACAGGAGCAAAAGTTGAAAAAGTAAGAACAATACCAAACAAAAGTAATATGATATTCTGTGGTTTCGACAAAAACGTCTTTACTTTGTTCCGTAGTATCACTTGCCTACTTGGTTTACTATATGCTTTTTGATTCATAAACATCTCCTTAAAAGAGGGTGTCACAAAACTTTATTGGATTTGAATACTCAGATTTGCGGCACCCTCTTGCCTTAAGCAAGTTAAATTCATATTAATAGAAACAGCTAGCTAACATAAAGAAAAGAAAAATTGAGATAATATTTCATTTTCATTTCCAACTATTCAGCACTATATTTTGATAACAATTCAATCCAGCTGCCAACAGTAAATGATACAGAAGAACAATATTCTGGATCTTCGAGCACTAATTTACCTGTAGTAGTCCACCAATCATATCCTCTATCATTCTTATTCTCATATACATTAACGCCCTCCTCGTAGCCTCCTGTACTATGGCTATAAGTTGCCTCTATTGCAGTTGCAACTTCTGGATTCGAAGAATATCCACCCATATCTTTACCCCAGGCACTAAATCCATCTTCAGTACAAGTCATATAAGCGATAAATGCACATGCAGTCCATGGAAGTGGACTATTGTCAGTGACAAAGAGATAATGACAATAACCATAACCGCCAATTCCTGTATATCCGTCCTGATAAGCTGCAACTGTTACATTTTTCTTAGAAACAGAGTCTGATTCTTCCACGGAACGAAGCTTAGAGTATACTAACAAACCACTTTGGTCTGTAGCTGAATTGGTTACTAGGGTATTGCAGATAGGACCATCATCTGTTTGTGCATTATAGCTTTCTACCCATAATTTTATCCATGCCAGTGCGTATTTTCCGTTCTCATCTAATCCCAAATCTGTTGCTTCCGCTGCCATCTCTTCGATTACCGGCTTAAAATATGCCTGTTTTGTACTATCCAATGCTCCATATGCTTCTTTTAACCAAGCTGCATAATTTTCTTTGGTTAGCATATATAAGAAGTTCTTTCCTACGATTTCAGAATCAATATCCATGAACAGAGAGTGTGAATTTTCATATACGAAATCCCAACAGTTTGTAAATGTTGCACTACCTGTATTGTTAAACATAAATACCTTATTCAAAGTTTGAAGTGCAAGAAAACCATTGTAACTATCCGCAGTAACTCCCTTAGCTTTCGCCCAGTCAAAAGGAATAAACGTCTTTAAGATATCTGTCTGCACCATTTTGCTATCAATCTGGTTACCATCCTGAATTAATGTCATAGCAAAGGTTCCTGTTGTTTTTAAAGAATCTGCTGTTAACTGGTCAAAAATCTTATTATTCTTTGGCTGTTGCCACTCATACTCCATAGAATAGGAGGAATCAATGGTCTTTAGATAATCGATAAATAAAGGTAATGCTGTTTTACCACGACTTGAATTTCCAACACCATAAAATGTCTTTCCGTTCGATTCTTCAATGGCCTTTTTAGCAAGTTCTTCTAATGTCATGGTTTCTGCTTCTTTGATTATCTTATCTACTGGAGAAAGATTTTCATCATTTTGAGCTGCCTGCGTAGGTTCGGTCGTTGCTCCAGAATTTTGATTTTCCTTCTTTGTATTATCTTGATTTGTAGTTGATTCTTTACTTGTGTTTGAGCTATCAGGATTAGATTTTTGGCAACCTGCAAAAGATAACACCATTAAACTAAAAACTATAAATACTGCAGTAAAACGTTTCATTTTCTTCACTTGATTCAACCTCCTCATTTTTTTGAGAGTATTATGGATTCTCTCCCTATGTACTACTTATCTTGGATTTCCTCCTTGATACTATTATTATAAGTTTCAATCATCAAAAGCGGTATATGACAGAACTGTTATTCCTTTAACTTTTCTGACATATTGTATATTTTTCCCTAATTATAATCATCTACATTGTGCAAATTATATATTTATTGGCTCTGTCACAACATATTGTAAATATATAGAAGTAGTGGTTTAAATAGCAACCGTAGCAGAATCTTAATCTTAATAAAGAGTCTTTCCCCTATAGAACAGAAGCAGTTAAAAACTGTATTGTTAGATGACAAAACAAAAGTAAGTGGATTTCAGTTACTCAGTGAAGAGCGTTTTACTGGTGGTCTTACATGTCCTCATTGTTGCTGTATTGGTCAAATATCAAGAAATGGTCATAGAAAAAATGGAAAACAAAGATATGTCTGCAAGGATTATGGAAAATCATTTGTTGCTAATTCAATTTCCATTTCGTCAGGAACACAAAGAACTTAAGGTGTGGAAAAACTATATAAAATGTATGATACCATTGGTTAAGTAAATAAATTACAATTCAGGAAACTTATAGTAGTGTTTTAGAAATGTACGTTATATAATGACAATATAGTTAAATCGGAATTGTTTATAATTGCGTATGATATATTTCATATCTAAAGGAGTAAGTTATGTTAATCGAAAAATTATTGGATAAAAGTGAAGATTGGTTGCAGTATGCAATACGAGTAAATATTTTAAAGGAGAAAAAAGAAGATATTATTGAATTAAAAAACACTGTCTTAAAGAACGATAAAATTAAATCTTATTTAAGTGATCTTACAAATTTCCATAGCACTTTAGTTAGTAATCATAAGAATCCGATATTACCAATATATAAATTAATGTTTTTGTTAGATATAGGATTAGATTGTTCCGTTCCAGAAATTCAAAAAGCTATAAACGAAATTATGAAACATAAGGATAAAAATGGAATATATCAATCTCTTACAAATATACCGAAACATTTTGGTGGAAGTGGTGAAGATACCTTTGGATGGTGCTTATGTGATGCCCCACTGCTTCTTCATGCTCTTATTAAAGCTGATATAGATTATGAAAAGCATATACAGGAAGGTGTAGATTTTCTTGTTTTATTATATGGTAATAATGGTTTCCCTTGTGCAGTTTCAAGCGAATTGGGTAAATTCAGAGGGCCTGGGCGAAAAGATGATTGCTGTCCATATGCAACATTAATAATGCTGGATTTACTCTTGAATATTCCTGAGCATAAGCATGAAGATATTACCAAAAATTTAGCTATTGATATATTATTGTTATGGGAAAACAGCATGGTTAAGCATCCATATATGTTTTATATGGGTACTGATTTCCGTAAATTGAAAGCACCAAGTATTTGGTATGATATAGTAAGTGTTGTTAATATTTTGAATAAATGTGACAGTATTAAAGAAGACAACCGTTATCTTGAGATGAAATCCATAATTAAGAGCAAACAAAGAGAAGATGGCTTCTTCACACCAGAGTCTATTTACCAAAAACTTAAAGATTGGGATTTTGGACAAAAGAAACATTCATCACCATACTTAACTTACTTATGCTTAAAATCACTTGAACAAATATAAAGAGAAATCACATGACTCACAATCTTTCTCTATTGCGTAATAAAAGAAGTCCAATTTAGCAGAGCGCTTTATGCTCTGCTAAATTAATATCATTTTTCAACCATATATTGTTTCAGAGCCTATTTATTTGTTGCAATTCAACAATATTGTAATTTTAATGTTTTTTATATTTCCATTTAATTTTTATTAGTATATTTAACAACTAACCAGTAAAAATGAGATCGTTTTGTTTAAAGAATATTTTATTTGAGTCCATATTCTTATTACGGTATTATATGGGATATGAGATTTACTTTAAAATATTGGAATGACTTTTATTCAGGATAGTACGATAAATTATGGAGATTTTTCCCATTTCACTATTCACTTATGGAATAGCCTATTAAATCACACTATATCTGTTATTATCTAACACTTCTGTCTTGATATTCTGATGGTGATACCCCGGCTATCTTTTTAAATGTACTACTAAAATAGGTGATATCATGATATCCTACCATCTCAGCGACCTCATAAACCTTATGCCTGCAATCGCATAGCAGTTTCATTGCCGTATGTATCCGATACTTTGTGATATATGACATCACGGTATAGTCCGTTTCTTTCCGAAAGATTCGACTTAAGTGCCCCTCGCTAATTCCAATAAAATCTGCAATAGAGCCAATTCGGATGTCCTCATCCCCATAATGACTTGCGATATAATCAATCGCTTCCATTACATACTTACTCTTATCTCCTTTTTGTAACATAAACAAAGAGTCACTTGTCGCTGTGAAATCTTTTTGTTTTTCTTCTATACGCTTTTGAATTCTGGTTACTGCAGCCTCCAATTCCCCATCTTCAAAAGGCTTAAGTAAATAATCAGCAGCATAAAGCTTTATCGCGCTCTGTGCATAATTAAAGTCACTATATGCTGTAAGGAATATAACATTAACCTCATATCCTTCCGACCGCAACTGACGTACCATCTCGATTCCATCCATTTTCGGCATTCTGATATCTGTAATGATTAAATCTGGCTGATACTTATGAGTAGCAGCCACCCCTTCTATTCCATTCGCCCCTTCTGCAACAACCATGCATCCAATCGATTGCCAGTCAATTTCTAAAACAATTCCCTTCCTTACCAATGCTTCATCATCAACTACTATAACTTTTAGCATCACTATCCCCCTTCCAAAGAGGCAATGTTACGATAACTTTTGTTCCACCCGTATCTATCGCACTTACGTGCAATCCATATTTCTGTCCATAATGTAATCTGATAATGGTATCTACATTATAAATCCCGAGATGCCCTGTTAGTTTATTTCGATCTCTCCTATTTATCTGCTCCATTCTTTCTTTTTCTATGCCGCAACCGTCATCTGATACAGTAAGAATAAGCTGATTCTTGATTCGTTCTATATCTATTTTAATCTGACCACTATCACGATCTACTAAGCCATGTATAATTGCATTTTCTACTAAGGGCTGAATTACTAATTTAGGGACAATACACTCTTCTAATTCCTTTGGTAAATTAGCTTCATACTCAAACTTATCTGAAAAACGGATTCTTTGGATATCTACATAACATTTTACTAATTCCATCTCTTCTTTTAAAGGAATAAACTGCTCTTCCGAAATACTGATTCTTAAAATTTTTGCGAGGCTTGAGGATAGGGTTGCTATCTCAGGTACATGATTTGCTTTTGCTACCCATTTCATCGTATCCAATGTATTATATAAAAAATGAGGATTTAATTGTGCCTGCATTCTTGCAATATTAGATTCATTCAGCTCCTGCTGTTGCTTTACCTGACTAATCATAAAATCCTTCAATTCTTTGGTCATCTGATTAAAATCTTCTGATAACCTTCCGATTTCATCCTGCCTATCCAAATCAATTCTTACCTCAAGATTCCCATTCTCCACTTCACGCATGGCATTGGTTAGCTTATTAATTGGGTTCGTAAGACTTCGACTAAATCCAAGAGCCACAGCAACACAAAAAATCAGGCTAACCAAAGCCATCATAATACTGATACTATACATGGTATTATTTATTTTCGATGTAAAAATCTCTCTTTGTTTTAATACAATCACCAAACCTGTTTCACCGATTTTCGTTACATAGCATCTGCTCCCATCCTCTATCTCCTTAAGACTTTTTCCCTGAAATACCTGGTTTCGAAGAAGAGGTACCATCGATTCGTTTTGGTTCACTTCTGTACTATAGATACTATTCCAATATTGATCAAGTACCATAATACTATTAGTTACGTTATATGTTCCATTTAACAGACTATCAAAATGTTCACTTTTCATATCAATGACAACATAACCAATACAATTCCCCCTACGATCTGTAATCGCCTGCGCCGTCCGAAGTAACGTTCCTTTCGCCTCAGCAGTATACTCCTCCACATTCCGGATTACCAAGGTATCTCTACTTTCTGACGCTGCCCTTAGAATTCCCCAGTAGGTAGGAAGCATTGTGCCAAGCATTGCATTATCCGTAGAATATTTGCATATTCCCCCTTTGGAATAAAGATGAAACTGAGCATTTTCACGGAGTCTTGCAGTCACCTTGTATAGCTCAACATAGATTCCTTTCTTTAGTTCCGTATCTTTTATGTACAAGGATTCTATTACATTCTCATTTTGGCTTAGTTCTTTCCCAACAGTTTGAAATTCCAGAAAAACATCTGTAATTGCAGACTCCATAATTTGTAGTTGGTTTGTTGCTTCTTTTTCATAATCTCTTTGTATTTTCTCTTGAAATGACAGTACCATAAAAACGTTGCAGATAATTAAAGGTAATAAGGCTACCACCAGAAAGCAAAGTAGCAATTCTCTCTTAAATGACTTACGAATAAAATTTCGCATTATAATCCCCATTCCGATGTAATCCTATTTTATAAGTTCCGACCAACGTTTCAATAAATCATTCTGATTGCTGCTTGCCCATTCTAAATCATAATCTATAATAACAATATCAGATGACTGCTTTATAGATCCTTTGATATCACTTCTAATTGACCTCCGATAAAACTCATCGACGATAAACTGTTGTGCCTCTTGACTTACAATAAAATCCAAGAATAGTTTTGCATTTTCTTCATGAGGTGCATTCTTAACCAGCGCACTCCCATCTGGTACAGCACTTGTTCCTTCCACTGGGTATACCATGGTAATATCAGCACCGGCTGCAATCTTCTTTAGTGCGGTTTCTTCTAACGTGATTCCCACCAATCTTGTTCCCTTTACCACCGCATCTATCACATCCCCAGAACCATTTAAAATATTACCATCCAAAATCTTAGCAAAACGTTCCAAGCATTCAGGATCTTTTTCCTTTAATACTTGTACCATGGTGGCAAGCCCAGTATAACTTGAGCCAGAGGTATTAGGATCAGCGAATGCTACCTTACCTATCCATCTATCTTCTAATAAATCCTCCCAACCAGTTGGTGCTACCGTCTCATATACCAGCTTATTATTATAGATTAAGACAATAGGTAGCGCGGAAAATGCTGTCCAGCACTGGTTTTCTGAAATAAATGTCTGATCTAATACTTCACTATCTTTGCAAACATAGGGTGCAAAATACTCTTCATATGCATCCAGGTTCTCTACCCCACCGCCAAACATCACATCACAAACCGATGCTCCAGAAAGCATAGCGATCTGTTCTAATAGCTCATTGGTTCCTCCATCCTTCACCTGTACCCAAATTCCCGTACGTTCTTCAAATTCCTTAATGATAGGACCATACACTTCTTTTTTATGGGATGTATAGACAATGAGCTTTTGTTCTTCCAACGGGGCATAGGAATTCTCATTCTGCCCTGTATTACTACAACTAGCTAATAAAAATGAAATTAACAAGATAGCCATGAAACAACCGATATCTCTATGGATTTTTTTCACGTTCTGCTCCTTTCTTTTAAGAACAGCTATATTTATGAACGCTAAAAACAGTGTTACTGTTTTCCTTGTTCATGTAAAGTTAGTGCGCTATGCGTGCGTGCTTTATTTGAATATTTTAGTTTTAATTATATCCATATTATACCATATGTCCTCTATCCAGGTAAATTGTTCCTTTCTTGAAATATTACATTTACCCCTTAAGATTTTCTATAATTCTAAGCCTCTTTCGCATACTGGTTTTATCCCAACACAGAAAAACGGGAAGAATTACCTACTCTGTAATTCCTCCCAAATATTATTTTTTAATATACTGTTGCTCCAAATGGCATAAGTGCAAGTTTAGCAAGCTTAAAGTGTTGTAATCCAAACGGTATTCCTATGATAGTCACACATAATATACATCCCATTACAACATGTTCAATTGCTAAAATAAATCCCGAAAAAACAATCCATAATACATTCAATAGAAAGGAAGCTGCACCGCCTCCATATTGAACTTCTTTTCCAAATGGAAAGAAACTCAATCCCGCAAGTTTAAAGCACTGCAAACCAACTGGTATACCTACGATGGTTATGCACCATAAGCAACCTACTAAAAGCCAACTTAACCCACTTAAGAAACCTCCAAATATGAACCATAAAACATTCCCTAAACATCCCATACACCTATTCTCCTAACCTCTTTTATAACCCTATCATACCGAAAGAACCGCATGATGTAAATACTTATTGTTGGTAGTTAACTTAAGGTTGGGATGACAAGCTGTTTCCTTGATTTGAATAATTTATCTTCTAATAAGCTTATCTTTTTAAAGTAAAGATATGCCTGAGATTAATAACAAAATATAAGTAACTTTTAAGAACATCGTCTGATTAATCTTATCGAATAACATATTCCCTAACCATATTGATATAATAAGAGGGATCATACTTAAACCAATTAGTGTTATTGTATTGCTTGTATAGAAACCACTTCTTGCATGAGAAAACATTAAAATAATAGCTAAAATAACCCAAACAGGAGATAAGGTTGCACGGAATTCCTTCTTATCTTTTAACACACTCACTGCATAAATAACAAGCAACGCTCCACCCGAAACAAACATGCCATGTATGATTCCTGCAATCAATATAATAAATATCATAAAAAACTCTGATACTCTTACTTGTTTTTTACAAAACATCTTATACAATGCAATGATAATAATTAATAACGCATATGCAGTTAATAAAAAATTGGTTGGAAGTATTTCAAACAACCACATTCCTATCAGCATACCAAGGATCATAAAGGTAATGATTTTAGTAAATACTTTTC
Source organism: Bacillota bacterium (assembly GCA_023387655.1). GTDB lineage: Bacteria > Bacillota > Clostridia > Lachnospirales > Lachnospiraceae > Lachnoclostridium. The sequence continues at coordinate 1,955 of JAEWHR010000262.1, read as the reverse complement.
GATTTACATAATCTCTATTTTTCCACCAAAGGTAGGTACATGCTACTAAATTAAACACATTCAATATTGTTTTCGCTTCATTTACCCCGATTAGCTGGATGGAAAAGGGCATTGCTAGCATATTTCCTGCAAATCCCGTAAGTACTTGAATCGTATTTGCCATTAGAATTACAATTAAAAATAAGATTGAGCTCACTATATGATTCATATCTTCCTTTCACAAATCTCCAACAGTCTTACCTGATGTGATAGTTCCTATTAGAACCTAATCTGTAAACTGTTTCATTTGCTCTGAATAATATCAATCATTGTACTCATAATTTTATAAATTATGCACCTAAATACCTGTAACATCATAATCTAAACTTATTGCTTTAGACAGTACAAATCATATTTTATATTTTCTTCCATACACTTTGAATCACTACGAATACATCGTTGAATCACGCCATACTGTTTTCAACTTGATACAAGGAAAAGAAGTAACCTCTCTCCTTAATTAATTGATCAAATGAACCATTTTCAATGACACTGCCATTATTTAAGACAATAATAGAGTCATACATACGAAGAATTGACTCATCTAATTTATGTGAAATTACAATTCTTGTTAGACTATCACAACATGCAATAGCCTCCTCCACCATCCTTGCTGTGACAGGGTCTAATGCCGAAGTAGCTTCATCCATCACAAGAATTGGCGTATTCCTGATTAGGCTTCGTGCAATAGAAATTCTCTGCTTCTCTCCTCCAGACAAAAACGCTCCATTTTCTCCACAATGATAATCAATCCCCTTCTCTTCAATCAGTTTTGCTAATCCAGACTGCACGATTGCTTGATTCACTATCTCATCTGGAAAGTTTTTATACATAGTTATATTCGTAGCGATGGTATCATCGAAAATAAATACATTCTGTTGTATCACGGAATAAAGTTCGCAGATACTCTTACCACTTAGATTCTTAAGGTTTGTATCGTCAATCTTAATCGTGCCATCATAAGTGTCATATCTTCCTAGCATCAAATTTACCAGTGTAGATTTTCCACTCCCACTTGCGCCAACAATAACATAACTCTTACCTTCCTCAAACTTAAGGTTAATATTTTGTAAAATTGGATGCTCCTTTTCATACCCAAATGTTACATTGTCAAATGCTATTTCTTTGTGAAACTCCTCTTTTTCCTCTTTGCCGGTTTCTTCTTCAATAAAAGTTGCTTCTGCCATCTTTCTAATTAAGACTTCTGCTGCTTTCTTTGCTGTAACTAAACTACTTAGTTGACCAATTGGTCCCAACACGTAATTGAGTAACTGTACAAAAGCGATTACGGTACCCGCAGTTATTTTCCCTTTGATGGACAAATAAACTCCAACGCCGAAGATAACAAGTTCAACCAAACTCGAAGCTACTGTAGAAGCCATGGATATCAAATCGCCAGTCTTTCTTCGATTACGTTTCGTTTTCTCTAGAACTTCATTCTTCTTATTGAAAATTTCTCCTACCTCTTTTTCCGCTTGAAAACTCTTAATTACTGAAAATCCAGTCATTAAGTCTTTAATTAATGACATAAAACTTTCATTTCGGTCGGATACCTCTTTTTCATTCTTCTGTAATGTATTGCTGAAAATCACGGAAACTAACATAGGAAGTAGACTGACTCCAAGTACACAAATGGTCAATATCCAATTCAAATATGCCATCGCTGCAATTCCGCCAATGAATGTCATAACCTGTACTATAATATTCATCTTTCCTGATATGTAGTAAGTAGATATAGATTCTATATCGTTTGTAAAGATAGATATGTATTTTCCTGTAACTTCCTTGTCGAAATTATTGATATTCTTTTGTAGTAATTTATCAAATGCGAATTTTTTATAATGATATACTGCATTTTTAATATAATTATTCTTAAAGTGCCTGCTAATTAATAAAACAACCACTAAAAATCCAAT
>JAEWHR010000258.1 GCA_023387655.1 Bacillota bacterium | reverse complement strand
CTTTTGTTACGACACATATAAAAAGCAGATAAGAACTCGATAAATTTTGTATGTATTAATAATTGTTTAATGCCACTATCGGATCTTGAAATATAGTATATCTCATTAATTAATTCGAAGATTTTTTCTTGATGATTTCTTGAAAATCGGTAAATTGGTACTTCTGCGTGAAAAATCTCTAATATCTGTTCTAATTCTTTTCGCATTCCTGTCAGTTCTGTGGGAAACTGAAATTGAATCACCAATCTTTTTTTTGCTTCTCCTATAGGGTACTCCGATTTATGCAATAGATTAGGCCTTAAGCATGCAATATCAAATTTACTCATGCTGTAAGGAGTTCCTTCTATAATATGGTTCGCATAATCATCTAACAGAATATGAATTTCATAAAATGGGTGGAAGTGCTGAAATTGCATATTGATGCTGTAGGAGCGCTCATCATAATCAAAAAAATAAAAAAGTGGACTGGCAGGTTGGTTAATTTCGATGTAACTGGCTTGTTCATAATAAATCATGTTGTCAATTAGCATAAAAACACCTCCAAATTAAATCAAATTATAAGCATTATTATACACTAAAAAGCAAATAATGCAATGTTTATATATAAGTTTAGCAAATGATGCGTAGTATAAGTGTTTTCTAAATGATATAATAGTTACATGAAATATGTTAAAAACTTTACTAAACAACCAAACAACTTAACAAAGAGTTGATAAAAATTACTGATTTTAATAAAAATATATTTAAATTATATATATATTTTACAATAAGGTTTTATAATCTAGAATGTACCAAAATATTGCGTTTGTAGGGAGAGTGTTTAAATGGATACCATTTTAGGAACAAAAGATGTACAAAGAGTGAAAGATGCATTAAAGTTATTAGTCAGCAGCTTTGAGAAGGTACTGTATGACGATGATGAAACATTTCTAAAAAATATGCAGACAAATAACCTAGCAGGTGACAATATTAGTCGGTACCGATACTGGGAATGGACGCAAGGTGTTGGATTATTTGGTCTCTGGAAGATATACGAAAAAACAAAGGACCAAGAGATTTATCAAATGCTAGTTAATTATTACGATGGTCAGTTAGAGTCTGGGCTTCCAGCAAAGAATGTAAATACAACAGCTCCATTGTTAGCATTGTCTTACCTTTATGAGGAAACAAAAAAAGAAGAATACGGTTTGGTTTGTATGGAGTGGGCAAAATGGTTGATGGAAGGGCTTCCGAAAACAAAAGAAGGCGGTTTTCAACATCTTACTTCAGATACATTAAATGAACAGGAGTTATGGGACGATACGTTATTTATGTCAGTGCTATTTCTTGCTAAAATAGGAGAATTAACCAATAACAAAGAGTGGATAGAAGAGGCAAAATACCAATTTCTACTGCATATTAAATATCTAGCTGACAAAGAAACGGGACTATGGTTCCATGGTTGGACATTTGATGGTAATCACAACTTTACCAAAGCTTTATGGGGGCGTGGTAATAGCTGGGCTACCGTAGCAATTCCAGAGTTGCTTGATATCATAGAATGTGATCTTAGCACAAGGAGATTTTTAATTGAAGCACTGAATAGACAAGTTGAGTCGTTAGCTTATTTTCAGGATACCTCAGGAATGTGGCATACCTTAGTAGATGATTCGACCTCTTACCTAGAAGCGAGTGCAACTTGTGGATTTGGATATGGTATTCTAAGGGCAGTTCATATGGGTATTATTGATGCAAAGTATGAAGACTGCGCGTATAAAGCACTTACTCCGATTTTGGACTGCATCGGAGAAGATGGTGTAGTGAATCAGGTTTCCTATGGTACAGCAATGGGTAGGGAAACGAAGCAGTTCTATAAAGATATAGAGATAAAATCAATGCCATATGGTCAGGCACTTGCGATTTTATTTTTATTAGAAGCTATTAAATTTATTTAAGGAGGAGAAATTATGAAGAAAAGAATGTTGGCACTTCTCTGCGTGGCTGTAATGATGATGGGGTTATTCTCAGCATGTGGAAAAAGTAACAAACCTACGAACAATGAGCCAAAAGATGCAACAGCTACACCAACAGCTGCAGCAGATAATGTAGCAGCCACCCCTACACCGATGCCAGATAGCCAGACTGGTTTAGCGGGAACTTTTTCAGAAGCACCTATCCTAGCTGAAAAAGTGGCAGCAGGAACTCTACCAGCGGTAGAAGAACGATTACCAGTTGCTACCGATGTCATGGTAGAATATATGGATAGTGTAGGTACATATGGAGAGTCTTTCGACTTTACTTTTAAAGGTAAGAGTAGCCAGTGGTGGTATGGAAAGATTACAGAGGAAGCGTTATTCCGCTTTAAAACCGATGGAACAGTAGAACCTAACGTTGCAAAAGGTTATGATGTGAATGAGGATGCAACAGTATTTACAATCTACCTTAGAGAAGGTATGAAATGGTCGGATGGAGTAGATTTTACCGCAGATGATTGTATTTTCTTCTATGAGAAAATGTGCGTTCCTGGAACTTTCGGAAAATCATTGTTTGATTGTTTTAAGGTAACTAATCCTGAGACAGGAGAAGAAACAACTGCAAAATTTGCTAAAGTAGATAATTATACTTTTACAGTATCATTTGAATATCCAAAACCAACTTTCTTAGAAAACTTAGCAATTAATAGTAAATGGTGTTTCGCACCAGCACATTGGCAAAAGCAAATCCTTCCTGAGTTCATCGGGGAAGAAGCTGCCTTGGCAAAAGCTATAGAAATGGGATATTCTGATGTAGCAGCGCTAGGGAAAGAGACAGGATATTATTTCTGGAATACAAAAGGAATTCCATCTCTTAGACCTTGGATTATTGAAGCAGATGCTCCAAACAATGACTGTGATGGTGAGTACTTTGTAATGAAGCGTAATCCATATTATTGGAAAGTGGATGAGACAGGACAACAGCTTCCTTACATTGATGAATTAAGATTTACAAAAATTTCAGATGATTCACAGGCTTTATTAAAGGTATTAGATGGATCTACTGACATTCTAGAGATGAATTACACTGATTATGATGTTTTAATTGAGAATATGGAAAAGGGCGGGTATAATTTACTCGAGTGGTCTGGTTCTAGCTGGTCTTCTTCCGTGGCACAGTTACAATTAAACCAGACAGCAAAAGACGAAAAGTTACGTACATTATTCCAGAATAAAGATTTTAGACAAGCTCTTTCCATCGCAGTTGATAGAGATGAATACGTAGAACTTGTTTCAGACGGTTATTCAACTCCACAACAGGCAGCTCCAGCAAAGGGTGCATTAGGCTATAGTGAAGAATGGCTTAATAAATGGACAGAATATGATGTCGTAACAGCAAAATCCTTACTTGAGAGTTGCGGATTAGTAATGGGTAGTGATGGATACTATGACTTTGCTGATGGTACAGATTTTGTTCTTAACTTACAGACTTATACAGAGTCTTTAGCTGATAAATCTGCTGAATTATTAATGAAATACTATGGCGAAGTTGGCATTAAGACAACTTACAAAGCTTACGATCGTTCCTTACTTGATAATATGTTAACCAGTAATGATTTTGAAGCAATCGTTGGACCAATTGCTCCAGCAGAAACTGCAAGTATAATCTTAAGACCAGATACCTTAGTTCCAGTTAGAAATTATGCAGCTTGGTACGGTCAAATTGGTAATTGGTACGTAACTAAGGGGAAAGAGGGTGTAGAACCTACTGGTGATTTATTAAAGCTTTGCGAACTCTATGATGATTTAAAAGCAGCGATGACACCAGAAGAGCAAGAAAGTATTGCTCTTGAGATGTTAAAACTACATCAAGAAAATACATGGATAATAGGTTACATGTCAGATACTCCAGTTTTACTTGCGAAAAACAAGAAGATTATGAACTTCCCAGATGTTTCAGTATATTGTGATGAGTTTAGAGGACTTGGAATTGCTCATTTACAAAATTGCTATTTTG
>JAEWHR010000257.1 GCA_023387655.1 Bacillota bacterium | reverse complement strand
CTTTTGTTACGACACATATAAAAAGCAGATAAGAACTCGATAAATTTTGTATGTATTAATAATTGTTTAATGCCACTATCGGATCTTGAAATATAGTATATCTCATTAATTAATTCGAAGATTTTTTTTTGATGATTTCTTGAAAATCGGTAAATAGGTACTTCTGCGTGAAAAATCTCTAATATCTGTTCTAATTCTTTTCGTATTCCTGTCAGTTCTGTGGGGAACTGAAATTGAATCACCAATCTTTTTTTTGCTTCTCCAATAGGGTACTCCGATTTATGCAATAGGTTTGGCCTTAAGCATGCAATATCAAATTTACTCATGCTATAAGGTGTTCCTTCTATTATATGGTTCGCATAATCATCTAGCAGAATATGAATTTCATAAAATGGATGGAAGTGCTGAAATTGCATATTGATGCTGTAGGAGCGTTCGTCATAATCAAAAAAATAAAAAAGCGGACTAGCAGGCTGGTTAATTTCGATGTAACTGGCTTGTTCATAATAAATCATGTTGTCAATTAGCATAAAAATACCTCCAATTTAAATCAGATTATAAGCATTATTATACATTAAAAAGCAAATAATGCAATGTTTATATCTAAGATTAGCAAATGATGCGTAGTATATGTGTTTTCTAAATGATATAATAGTTACATAAAACATGTTAAAAAGTTTACTAAACATGCGAAGAACTTAACAAAAAGTTGATAAAAACTACAGATTTCTATGAAAATATATTTAAATTACATATATATTTTACAATAAGGTTCTATAATCTAGAATGTACCAAAATATTGCGTTTGTAGGGAGAGTGTTTAAATGGACAGCGTTTTAGGAACAAAAGATGTACAAAGAGTGAAAGATGCATTAAAGTTATTGGTCAGCAGTTTTGAGAAGGTACTGTACGACGATGATGAAACATTTCTAAAAAATATGCAGACAAAAAACCTAGCAGGTGACAATATTAGTCGGTACCGATATTGGGAATGGACGCAAGGTGTTGGATTATTTGGACTCTGGAAAATATACGAAAGAACAAAGGACCAGGAAATCTATCAGATGCTAGTAAATTATTACGATGGTCAGATAGAGTCTGGGCTTCCAGCAAAGAATGTGAATACAATGGCTCCATTGTTAGCATTGTCTTATCTTTATGAAGAGACGAAAAAAGAAGAATACGGTTTGGTTTGTATGGAGTGGGCAAAATGGTTGATGAATGGGCTTCCGAAAACAAAAGAAGGCGGTTTTCAACATCTTACTTCGGATACATTAAACGAGCAGGAGTTATGGGATGATACGTTATTTATGTCAGTGTTATTTCTAGCCAGAATGGGAGAATTAACCAATAATAAAGAGTGGATAGAAGAGGCAAAGTATCAATTTCTACTACATATTAAATATTTAGCTGACAAAGAGACGGGGTTATGGTTCCATGGTTGGACATTTGATGGTAATCACAATTTCACCAAGGCATTATGGGGTCGTGGCAATAGTTGGGCAACCGTAGCAATTCCAGAGTTGCTAGATATCATAGAATGTGACCCTAGTATAAGACGATTCTTAATTGAAGCACTCAATAGACAAGTTGAGTCATTGGCTTATTTTCAGGATACCTCTGGAATGTGGCATACTCTAGTGGATGATTCAACTTCTTACTTGGAGGCGAGTGCAACTTGTGGATTTGGTTATGGTATTCTAAGGGCAGTTCATATGGGGATTATTGATAAAAAGTATGAAGACTGTGCGTATAAAGCCCTTACTCCGATTTTGGACTGCATCGGAGAAGATGGTGTAGTGAATCAGGTTTCCTATGGTACAGCAATGGGTAGGGAAACAAAGCAGTTCTATAAAGATATAGAGATAAAATCAATGCCTTATGGCCAGGCACTCGCGATTTTATTTTTATTAGAAGCTATTAATATTAATATTTAAGGAGGAGAATTTATGAAAAAAAGAATGTTGGCACTTCTCTGCGTGACTGTAATGATGATGGGGTTATTCTCAGCATGTGGAAAAAGTAACAATCCTACGAAAGATGGACCGAAAGATCCAACAGCTACACCAACAGCTGCAGCAGATAATGTAGTAGCCACTCCTACACCGATGCCAGATAGCCAAACTGGTTTATCGGGAACTTTTTCTGAAGCGCCTATCCTAGCTGAAAAAGTAGCAGCAGGTACTTTACCAGCGGTAGAAGATCGTTTACCAATTGCTACCGATGTTATGGTAGAATATATGGATAGCGTAGGTACATATGGAGAGTCTTTTGACTTTACTTTCAAAGGTAAGAGTAGCCAGTGGTGGTATGGAAAGATTACTGAGGAAGCATTGTTCCGCTTTAAAACTGATGGAACAGTGGAAGCTAACGTTGCAAAAGGTTATGATGTGAATGAGGATGCAACGGTATTTACGATTTACCTTAGAGAAGGTATGAAATGGTCTGATGGAGTAGATTTTACCGCAGATGATTGTATTTTCTTCTATGAGAAAATGTGTGTTCCTGGAACTTTTGGAAAGTCTTTATTTGATTGTTTTAAGGTAACCAATCCTGAGACAGGAGAAGAAACTACTGCGAAGTTTACGAAGGTAGATAATTATACATTTACTGTAACATTTGAGTATTCAAAACCAACTTTCTTAGAGAACTTAGCGATTAATAGTAAATGGTGTTTCGCACCAGCGCATTGGCAAAAAGAAATCCTTCCTGAGTTCATCGGTGAAGAAGCTGCATTAGCAAAAGCTACAGAAATGGGATATTCTGATGTAGCAGCGTTAGGGAAAGAGACAGGGTATTATTTCTGGAATACAAAAGGAATTCCATCCCTTAGACCTTGGATTATCGAAGCAGATGCACCAAACAATGACTGTGATGGTGAGTACTTTGTAATGAAACGTAACCCATATTATTGGAAAGTGGATGAGAAAGGACAACAGCTTCCTTACATCGATGAGTTAAGATTTACAAAGATTTCAGATGATTCTCAGGCTTTATTAAAGGTATTAGATGGTTCTACTGATATTTTAGAGATGGCTTATACTGATTATGATGTTTTAATTGAGAACATGGGAAAAGGTGGCTATGGATTACTTGAATGGTCTGGCACTAGTTGGTCTTCTTCTGTAGCTCAGTTACAATTAAATCAGACAGTGAAAGATGAAAAGTTACGTACATTATTCCAGAATAAAGATTTTAGACAGGCTCTTTCCATCGCAGTTGATAGAGATGAATACGTAGAACTTGTTTCCGATGGTTATTCAACTCCACAACAGGCAGCTCCAGCAAAGGGTGCATTAGGCTATAGTGAAGAATGGCTTAATAAATGGACAGAATATAATGTTGAAACAGCGAAATCCTTACTTGAGGGCTGTGGCTTAGTAATGGGTAGTGATGGTTATTACGACTTTGCAGATGGTACTGATTTTGTTCTTAACTTACAGACTTACACAGAATCTTTAGCTGATAAATCTGCTGAATTATTAATGAAATACTACGGTGAAGTTGGTATCAAGACAACTTACAAAGCTTATGATCGTTCCTTACTAGATAATATGTTAACCAGTAATGATTTTGAAGCAATTGTCGGACCAGTTGCTCCAGCAGAAACAGCAAGTATTATCTTAAGACCAGATACCTTAGTTCCAGTAAGAAATTATGCAGCTTGGTACGGACAAATTGGTAATTGGTATGTAACTAAGGGCAAAGAGGGTGTAGAACCTACTGGTGATTTATTAAAGCTTTGCGAACTCTATGATGATTTAAAAGCAGCGATGACTCCAGAAGAGCAAGAAAAGATTGCACTTGAGATGTTAAAGTTACATGAAGAAAACACATGGATTATTGGTTACATGTCAGATACTCCAGTTTTACTTGCGAAAAACAAGAAGATTATGAACTTCCCAGATGTTTCAGTATATTGTGATGAGTTTAGAGGACTTGGAATTGCTCATTTACAAAATTGCTATTTTG
>JAEWHR010000186.1 GCA_023387655.1 Bacillota bacterium | reverse complement strand
GGATGTTCACTATACAACTCTCTCGCCACATTCCGTATTTCATTTTCAAATGGAAGCCATGCGGTTTCACTTTCTTCATAATCCTTTTTTAGTATTCTTTTTGAGAGCTTACTAACGATAAGAAAAGAAGCGTAACTATGAGAATTCTTCTTATTTGTTTTATCTGCCTCTAATAAGAAGTCAATAAATTTACTGATGTCCGGATAATAGATAAGTTCTACAAGCTTTGCTCTATATTCTAATACGACGGAGTCTAAAGAGTCATAGTTCATCTTATCAACAGCATGTTGAGCTTCATGTTTTAGATAAGAAATCTGAAAAGATGGTGTTTCAATCTTATTCACATAGCATTTTTTTACACAAAATAATTGTCCTTCTTCTTTTGCCCAACCACCTGTGCCAACCTCACCAAAGGATATATATCAAGCCAACTTAATGATATAAAACCCTCCATCATATTCACAACCAAATCATAGGTTTGATCAGGAAGCTCTATCGTGTAATTGGTAGGAACTGTGTCCTTCCATATATACGGTCCATACCACGCAGCAGTAGTATCACCTAAGTAATGATAACCTTCACCTTCTACTATATTTTTAAGTTTACACTCAATTTGATCTATGGCTTGAACCAACTCCTCCCTCGTTTTTAACGGTGAAATTGGATCACCAAGCAAAGTAGAAAAAGTCTCACATAAATAACGGAGAGCAAACTCTTCTGATTTCTCTTCCCAAAAAACAATCCGATAGTATTCTTGATAGATTGCATCTATTTTTTGAATTACTTCATTATCAGATCGTGTAATATTCTTCTTCTGCTCAAATGTCTCCAGATATCTCTCAACTAATCTCTTATTTTCTTCAAATTTTGATAGATACTGAACCGCTTCTCTTAATTTACCTTGGATTAATAAAGATTTAAAATGTTGATTTTTATACTCCATATAATTCCTCCAAATATCATTTATTTTAAAATGTATTAAGTACCATTCATTAATTCACTAACAGCGATAACAAACTCGTCCCATTCTGATTTTAACTTATGATAGTACTCTAAACCATTTTCTGTTATGTGATAGTATTTTCTTGCTGGACCTTCTGCTGATTCAACTAAATAGGTTTCGACATAATCTTCATCTTTTAATCGTTTCAATATTAAATATAATGTTCCAGATGCAATCGACATTTTTGTAGATATCGCCTCAGTAAGCTCATATCCATATTGATCTTTAGAAATTAGTTGTGCCAATACACATAACTCTAAAGCTCCTTTTTTTAACTGTGTATTCATAACTTACATGTACTCCTTTCTTAAGATTCTAACGTAAATTATTACTTACCATGTATCGCTTAAGAAAAACAATAGGAATAGTTTAATTTACAAGTAGAAAAAAAAGTGAATATGTATTCTAACTGTGAACATTGGCAACTCACTATCTTTCTTTATGTTCTATATATTACCACTAGCTATTCTATATTGCAATATAGTAAGTTAAAAAATATATTAAAAATTCATTAGAGATTTTATCGTAGTAATATTACATAATACGATAGGAAAACCAATCCTTATCGTAACACATCTCACCTTACATAAAACCTCGAGACAAGGTTTGCTCGAGGTTTTTACTTTTAGTATACAATTAACTCATCACCGTCTTAACAATTAATAACTCAACACCGATCTGATCAATTAAGCGTCCTGTTTTTACGTGCTCCTCTATTTCTGTTCCCAAAATCAAGGATTTCTTTAATGTCTCTTCTGAAAAATTTCTAGCCTGAGAAGCATATTTGGTTACAGCAAATGAGGGAACTCCCATTTTAGAAGCAATCTCTTGATTGCTTACATGTTTTGCAAGTAAAGCTTTACACTGCATTAGTAGATTAATATGACGGTTTAATAGATATAGTATTGTCATTGGCTTTTCACGGAGGGTAAGTAGATCATAATACATCTCTAACGCTCGTTTTTGATTTTTTGAAGCTATGGCATCTAACATCTGAAACATCTTACCTGTAATTTGCTCTGAACATACTGCCTTTATATCCTCTTGTGTAATAACCTCTCTTTCATAACAATACGAAACAAGTTTATCAATCTCACATTGTATGTTATCAAGATTTGTACCAACCCTGTTTAAAAAATAGGTTAAAGTTGCATCCGTTATCTTTTTATTGTCTCGCTGTAACAAAGATGCTACCCATATCTTTAAACTCTTTTCATCTAAACCATTAAGTTCACTAATATAACCTAATTCCTTTACTGCTTTGTAAAGCCTATTACGTTTATCCACTTCATTTTCAACAAAAACAACATACGTTGTTTCGGGCATCTCTTTTATAAAGTCTGCAAACGGAGATTGATTTTTAAACCAACCACTATTTTCAATCAATAGGAGTCTACGATCATTAAAAAATGGCATTGTTTCTGCAATATGAATCATCTCATTGCAATCAATATCTTTCCCCTCACCATACGTAAAGTTCATCTCATCGCTTTCGCCAAGGATTCCTGATTTTAACTTATTTTTATAAAAACGTTTTAAATACGCTTCATTACCATAGAGTAAGTAAACACGCTCATACGTATTTGTTTTTATATGTTGTTTTAAAGTATTCATCTCATCACCATGTCTATGCCTGTTTTATTTTTTATCACAAGTTTGTGAACAGACACAAACTTAAAGTTCTATTACATTCTAAGGCTATTTTTATATTTTAAATACAATGTGGCACACTGACTAGAACAATGAAGTACCAATCTGCTCTCCCATTTTTACCAGTGTTTCATATCCATCTACTGTGTTTTGTAAGATATCTTCATCGATACTTACTGCATCACGTTTTAACAACAATACAACTGTAGATCCACCAAACTCAAATCGCCCTTTTTCTTGACCACGTTTTACCATAGCAACAGAGTGGTAATTATGTATCTTACCAACCATCAGGGCACCTACTTCCATCTGGATTACTTCACCGAAATTTTCTGTCTTCAACACACAATAAGCTCTGCTATTCTCTTTATAAATATTTACATGATCTAAAATTATTGGATTAACTGTATATAATTTCCCAGGAATAAAATGATTTCTCTCCTTTGCAGCATCATCCACATAACAATAGCGATGGTAATTATCAACGGTTAAACGTAGTATGACGCAAGTTCCACCTACATATTCCTGTGCCAATTTTTTGTTTTGTAACATAGATTCCACTGTATACCAACTGTTTTTTATTTTAAATTTAGCATCCAATGTGATAGGATAAGCACTAACTTTACCGTCGCAAGGTGCAATAAGTACTGAGGATTCCTTATTAATAGGGCGACATTTAGATTTTATTTTTCTAGTGAAAAAATCATTATAAGAACGATATTTTCTCTTTTCATAATCACTCATACGGATATGATTCTTCTTAACAAAAGAGTCTATTAAAAATGTAGACCAAAAGGAGTCCATAAATCTCCCTGCAACTTTTGATACTACTGGTGTAGATAACACTTTTAGAGCAAAACGAAATGGTGCTTTGGAATACATCATCTCTAATGTTT
>JAEWHR010000158.1 GCA_023387655.1 Bacillota bacterium | reverse complement strand
AACAAGATTTATGTTTTACAATTTATATATTAAGAAGTAAAAATCTACTGTTATTAAGGCCCCTAAAAATCTCAAAATAATACTATTATGATATACTTTATAAGAAGATATTGAAGTATGAATTGCTAAACATAGGTAAATTTTAATGTAAACAATCCAGTAGTTTTGAAACAATATATCCCGTGAGCAATGTACGATTTACAAGAAAAGTTAAAAACTTTATGAAAATAGCACAAAAATTATATACTAAAAAAGGTATATTGAACAAAGTGGTTAAACGTTTTAACATTTTTATTGACAAGTTTAATAAAAAATGATAATTTATAATTACAAATTGATAAAACGTTTTATCTATACCGCTAAATTAGTTATACTTGAAAGAAAAGGAGAAAAATATGGTCGAAATAATTATTTCAATCGCTGCAATTATACTGCTCACAGTTCTTATTGTAAAAAAATACAATACTACAATAGCATTGTTGTTTTGCGGTATTATCTTATTAGCTGCAGCAGTAATTTTGGGACATCCAGTATTAGATGCTGAATCTTCGACAGGGTTTGTACTACTTGATATATTTAAAAACATAGAAACGGCTTTCTTAAGCCAATTAGGAAACATTGGTTTAACACTTATGACTCTAATGGGATACTCTACCTATATGACCTACATAGGTGCAAACGATAAAACGGTTCAGATTATGTTAAAACCGTTAGGAAAGATTAAATCGAAGTATGTTTTAGTACCAATCATTTTTATACTTGGTAATTTGTTATCCTTAGTAGTGCCAAGTGCTTCAAGCTTAGGTGTATTATTAATGGCGACATTATTCCCGATTCTAACAAGAGTAGGTATGAGTCCATTAACAGCGGCAGGTATTATAGCAACAACAGCAACGATTATGCCAACTCCTCTTGGAGCAGATAATGTAATTGCTGCAGAAACATTTGGAATGACTATACTTGATTATGTTGGAAAGCATGCGGCAATTTCTATTCCTTCCATCCTTCTTATGGCAGTAGCTCATTATTTATGGCAAAAATATTGTGATAAGAGAGATGAAGCAAAAGGAACAGCTTTTAAAGCAGAATTAAAAGGTTTACGTGAAGATCTACCTCCAATGTTATATGCTTTATTACCAGTGTTACCTTTGGTTTTAGTAATTGTTATAAACTTAGGTTTTCCTTCCCTAAAGGTTGGTCTTGTTACCATTACATTTATCAGTTTAATCGTAACAATTATATGTGAAGCTTTTAGAAGAAAAGATATTGCGAAAGTAACTCAAGATGTTCAGGAATTCTTTAAAGGTATGGGAACTGGTTTAGCTTCTGTAGTATCTATTATGGTTGCAGCAACAGTTTTCGTGAATGGCTTAAAAGCCTTAGGTATTGTTGACATGTTAATGGAATCTGCAAATGGGCTTAAAGGTGCAGGAATCATTATGATGTTAGCGTTCAGTGGTATTACATTAGTAATTGGATTAATTAGTGGTAATGGTTTATCAGTATTCTATGCTACGATTGGTTTAATTCCAAGTGTAGCGGCTGCGGCAGGAGTGTCACCAGCGATGATAGCCTTACCTATGCAGATGATTGCTAACTTAGTACGTTCAATTTCTCCAGTTGCTGCTGTTATCGTAATCGTAGCATCATCCACAGGAGCAACACCAGTTCAGTTAGTAAAGAGAACAAGTGTACCAATTATAGTTGGAACAATTAGCTGTTTAGTATTATCTTTTGTATTACTGTTTTAAGCTTAAATGAGCGCTTTTAAGCGCTCATTTTTCATAAGAACCAATGAGATCCTGACAACTCAAAATAGTGAATGTTTTCGTTAATTTCAGTGTGGTTATTGCGTGAATGATTCCAAATGAATTTTTAATTAGATAGGTGATAGAATGAAAATAGAAATTGTTGACAATGCATTAACACCAGAGATTTATATTGATGTCAGAAAGCAAGTTTATTTTAAATATTATGAATATGAAGATGTTGAAATTGCTCTTAAAAATTCCCTATATACCGTAGTGGTTTTTGATGATGGAAAGCCTATCGGGATTGCAAGAATTGTCGGTGATGGGAGAATTGTTTTTTTTATCAAAGATGTTGTGGTCATTCCTGATTACCAAAATCAAAAGATTGGGTCCATGTTAATGACAAAGTTAGAGCAATATATTTCTGAAACAGCATGTGATGATGCATATATTGGATTAATGTCAACCCCTGGACAAACTGACTTTTACAAAAAGTTTGGTTTTATTGAAAGACCTTCGAAAGAATTTGGACCAGGTATGGTAAAATATTATAAAGCACCTGCGAAGTGAGCAGGACTTAATAGAGATGAGGTGACCTATTATGAAAAAACTAATTGTATTAGGCAGTCTAAATATGGATATTTCCATTCAAAGTGATTATATGCCAAGAAGTGGCGAAACTATTAATGGTTATGGTTTCTTTATGAATTCAGGCGGTAAGGGTGGTAACCAAGCGGTTGCAGCAGCTAAACTTGGTGCTAAAGTTCAGATGATTGCGCAAGTTGGAAATGATATTTTTGGAAAGCAATTAGTAGATGATTTAAAATCCTATGGAGTAGATGTGTCTAATGTTGAGATATCAAGTGATGTTTCTTCTGGTGTTGCAATGATAACAAGATGTAATAACGATAATCGAATTATCTTAAGTAATGGCGCAAATCATTCACTTGATTTTGAAACTATAAAAGAGAAGTTAAAAAAGATTGCAAATCCGGGAGATATTTTCTTAACCCAATTGGAAAATGATTTTGAAGTTGTTCAAAGATCCATTAAGTTTGCAAAAGAGCTTGGACTCTATACAATTTTAAATCCAGCTCCGGCAAGAATAATAGATGATGGTTTTTATAAGTATTTAGACTTAGTAATTGTAAATCAAAGCGAATGTGAGCTGTTAACCGGAATCTATCCAGAGACTGAAAAAGCATATCAAACTGCCCTTGAGGTTTTTAAAGATAAGGGAGTAAAGGCAATTATAACCCTTGGTACCGATGGAAGCATCACGAATTATACTGGTAAATATGAATATATTGCATCTAGAAAAGTTAATGCAGTGGATACAACTGCAGCAGGAGATTCTTATATTGGAGCTCTATGTCGTTACTTAATTTTAGAAAAAGATTTTCTTGAAGGTTTAATGTTTGCTTCTGATGTGGCTGCATTAACAGTAACTAAAAAAGGAGCTCAAATCTCGATACCTAGTTTTGATGAAGTGAAAGAATATTTTAAGGAGGATCGAAATTATGAATAAAAGACCAATTATTATAGACACAGATCCAGGCATAGATGATGCCTTAGCAATTGCAATTGCATTATATTCTGAGGAATTAGATGTGAAATTAATTACCACAGTTGCAGGTAATGTTGGATTAGATAAAACAACATATAATGCGTTACGTTTATTAAAATTCTTTGACAAAGAGAATATACCAGTTGCGGTAGGTGCAGACAAGCCACTGATCAGACCATATGAAGATGCGAGCTCCATACATGGTAAAAGCGGAATGGAAGGTTATGATTTTGAAGATCCAACAATTACGCCAATCTCTGAAAATGCAGTGAATGCCATGAGAAGAGTTATTATGGAAAGTAAAGAACCGATTACCATTGTTGCAATCGGACCTTTAACTAATGTAGCACTGTTATTAAAAGTATATCCTGAAGTAAAAGAAAACATTAAAGAAGTTGTTATGATGGGCGGAAGTGCAAGCCGTGGTAACAAGGGCGTTATGTCTGAATATAATGTAGGCGTGGATCCAGAAGCAGCATATATTCTCTTCCATAGTGGATTGGAAATTACGATGGTAGGTCTTGATGTTGGAATGAAAGCATTAGTATTACCAGAAGATAGTGAAGAGATTAAAACAATGAACAAAACTGGTGAAATGGCGTATAGCTTGTTCAAAAAATATCGTGGTGGAAGCTTTAACACAGGCTTAAAAATGTATGATAGCACAGCGATTGCTTACTTGCTTGCTCCTGAAATCTATGAAGTTGTTGATACCTACATTGATGTGGAGCTTGCTGGAACAATGACTGCTGGATGTACTGTGGTTGATTTAAGAGGTTATTTAAAACAACCGAACAATGCTAGAGTTTGTATGGACGTTGATCCTGATAAATTCCGTGAATGGTTTAAAGAATCTATTCGTAAGTGCAATTAGACAGGAACAAAAACTTCGTAATACCAAACACTGTCAAGACTGATGAAAAACTGCCGGAAGGACATCTTGATTTGTAGCGTACTACAGCACGCAGATGGGAGTTAATTTCATATGAATAACTTTATAATGTATAGTATTGCATTAATGTCAGTTATTATAGTAATTGTTATGTTAATAAAGAAGATGGATATTAAGATAACCATGTTTGCAATGGGTGTTGTATTAATGTATATTGCAACATTTATGGGAAATCCAATTGGCGGTGATAGCTTTAAATCATCAGGATTGACAGTCTTAGATCCGTTGCTCGTAATTATTAATGAGTTTAAATCATCACTTAATTCTGCAGGTTTTATTATTATGATTTTAGGTGGTTATACCGCCTATATGTCAGCAATAGGTGCAAATGAGGTAACAGTGCATACTCTAACAAAACCTATCAAAAAAATTAAGTCGGTATATATTCTAGTTCCTGTAGTTTTTCTCATAGGAAACTTACTTTCCTTGGTGATACCTAGTGCCTCTAATTTGGCAATTATTTTACTTGCTACGTTATATCCTGTACTTCGTCAGTCAGGAATGACACCACTTACTACAGCAGCTGTTATTGCTACTACAGCGACAGTAATGCCAACACCTTTGGGTGGAGACAATGTTGCCATTGCTACAGAGCTTGCAAAATATCCTGAGTTTGCTGGACTAACAGTATCGGATTATGTTTTAAAATATCATGCAATTGTGTCGATTCCAACCTTAATACTTATGGCAGTTGTGCATTTTTTTTGGCAAAAGTATTTGGATAAAAAAACTACAAATCATAAGGAAAATGAAGTTGAAATCGAGGCCGCGCAAGAGATTAAGGGTGGCATGGTATTTCGTACAGCGTATACCATTTTACCTGTATTTCCAATCTTATTACTAATAGTGATCTACTTATTTGATACCTTTACAGGAGTAACAGTAAATGTTAGTGTTGAACTTGCCGCAGTGGTTTCTTTTGTAATCGCTATTCTTTGTGAAGCAATACGAGGAAAAAGTACAGAAAAAGCACTGAATAAAACAGATTCCTTCTTTAAAGGTATGGGAGGGTCCATGCCAATTGTAGCCTTATTGGTGGCAGCTACCGTTTATGTATCTGGACTTAAATCAATTGGTTTGATCTCAACTCTACAAACTACAATGCTCGAGATAAAAGGTTCGGGGTTAGGATTTATTCTTCCACTTATTCTTGTTGCTTTAACGGTATTGATTGTTTTATTAAGCGGAAGTGGTACCGCTCTATTCTATGCATTAGTGCCTCTTATGATGCCATTAGCTACAGCAGCTGGTATTAGTGCATTAGCGATTACGATACCAATGGCGTTGGCTGGAAATATCATTAGAGCAGTATCTCCAGTAGCGGCAGTGGTTATGATTGTAGCTGGTACCGTTAAGATTAACCCACTAGACCTTGTGAAACGCACTTCAGTACCGATGATTTCCGGAGTTATTGGCATGTTTATCTTATCTATGATTTTATTCTTATAGAATAGATTTTCTTATTCTCGTGTGTTACTATATATTGTAAAGGATTTTGTCTGGAGGATGCAGAAAATGAAGGTTACAATTAAAGATATAGCACGAGAAGCAGGAGTTAGTGTCGCAGCGGTTTCTTTAGTGCTAAATCATAAAGATTGCAGAATTGCTGAAGAAACAAAAAAAAGAATAATAGAAGTTGCTCAAAGATATAACTATACAGTAAATCAACAGGCAAGAAGCTTAGTTACGAAAAAATCCAATGTGATTGGGTTAATTATCCCTGATATAGAAAATATTTTCTTTTCATCGTTATCTAAGAGAATTGAAGAATATTGCAGGAAAAAGGGTTACGCAATTATGATTGTAAATTCAGATGAGAATCCGAAGGCAGATATTGAATTATTACATCTTTTGGTTTCCAGAGGTGTAGATGGTATCCTTTATACGCCAAGCATTGGTACGATGGATGATTATGAGAAAATTAAAGCCTTTTTAAAGACAATGCCTATCCCATATGTCATGGTGGACCGTTATTTGGATGATATTGATTGTAATAAAGTATATATTGATAATATCAATGGTTCCTTTCAAGCGATATCAATGTTAGTAAAAAGTGGACATGCGAAGATTGGTTGTATAGGGTATGCAGTATCTGAATCCACAACGAACTCTCGTGTAACTGGTTATATCGAGGCCATGAAACAGTTTGATTTGCCTGTAGATGAGAAGTATATTTATGATGGTCAATACAAAGTAATTGGCGGATATAATGCTGGAAAAGAAATAGTTAATACTGATTTAACTGCGGTATATAGTTGTAATGATATGATGACACTTGGTTTTTTAAGATACTTAAGTGAATGTGGGAAAAAAGTACCGGATGATTATTCCATTATAAGTTATGATAATACACTACATAATTTTGTGGTAACTCCAAAAATTACAACGATAGACCAGGATTTAGGCAAGCTTGCTAGAAATTCTTGTAGATTATTATTTAAAAATATTAATGAGAAAACTAGTAAACCGGAAGTTATTTGCTTATATCCGCAACTGCTTATTAATGATAGTGTGAAAAAGTTAAATTAAGTTAAAAATATTTATAGATTTTATCACCCCATTGATAAAATTGAATCAGAAATACAAAAGGATTGAGACTATTGTGGAACTCAATCCTTTTGTCTTGTCTTAATAGCTATATTATCTTATGTTTTGTATCTTTTGTCTTGTCTTTATAACTAATTCTTTCATATATTTCATCTTTAGCATGTTTTCATAATTTTCATTAAGATTTAGTATATGATTTTTTATATTTTCTTAATTTCTTTTAATAGGATACTGTTACTGTTTTGCTTTATTATTCCACAAAAAAATCTCAGACATTAAATTTGAATAGTATCTTCCTATGTTTGCTGCAAATTTTAATACATATTAAACTGGAACAGTTAATAATTTGTGGAAAGTACTATGATGAAATTGTCAAATAGCTAACTTACTGGTATCATATAAATAGAAGAATCGACAGACAATCTTACTAAGTAAAAGATTTAAAGAATAGATAAAAATAAAGGAATTGATATAGATTATGAATAAATTAGTTATTGGAATATTGGCTCATGTGGATGCGGGTAAGACGACGTTATCTGAGAGTATACTTTATACGAGTGGTAAAATAGGAAAACTTGGTAGGGTCGACAATAAAGATGCTTACTTAGATACCTATGAGTTAGAAAGGGCAAGGGGAATCACTATATTCTCAAAGCAAGCCTTATTTGAAATAGGAGAGAATCAGATTACGCTACTAGACACACCCGGACATGTGGATTTTTCTGCTGAGATGGAGCGGACACTTCAGGTACTTGATTACGCTATATTAGTTATTAGTGGAGCAGATGGAGTACAGGGGCATACAAAAACCTTATGGAGGTTATTAGATAAATATCAAATACCAGTCTTTCTATTTGTAAATAAGATGGATCAAAAAGGTACTGATAAAGACAAGCTAATCACAGATTTAAAGAAGCAACTAGATGATGGTTGCATAGAATTTGTACAAAATGCGAGAGATGATTTCTATGATCAAATTGCTATGTGTGACGAAACCTTATTGGAAGCTTATTTGGAGGATGGTTTTATTGAAATAGAGCAGATAAAACAAGCGATAAAAGGACGTAAAGTATTTCCTTGTTTTTTCGGATCAGCTTTAAAATTAGAAGGTATTGAGGAATTCTTAAATGGGATTAATTCTTATACTATGTTACCTAGTTATTCCGATGAGTTTGGGGCTAAAATATTTAAGATAACAAGAGATGATCAAGGAAATCGACTTACCCATATGAAACTTACAGGTGGAAAACTTAAAGTTAAGGACTCTGTAACGAATGGTGTCTGGGAAGAAAAGGTGAATCAGATAAGAATCTATTCTGGACAAAAATATGAAGCTGTAAATGAGATTGAGGCTGGAAGTATTTGTACTGTAACTGGATTAAGTCAGTCAAAGCCAGGAGAAGGCTTAGGAATAGAGGAAATTTCGGATACACCTGTATTAGAACCTGTATTGTTTTATCAGATAATTCTCCCAGATGGTTGTGACCCAAGAATGATGCTCCCAAAACTTCGCCAAATTGAAGAAGAGGAACCAGAACTTCACATTGCGTGGGACGAGCAGTTACAAGAAATCCAAGCTCAGATCATGGGCGAGGTGCAGATTGAAATCCTCCAGAGTATGATCTTAGCTCGTTTTGGTGTGGAGGTGTCTTTTGATGCTGGAAGAATCGTATATAAAGAAACAATTGGAAATGTAGTAGAAGGGGTGGGACACTTTGAACCATTAAGACATTATGCAGAGGTACACCTGTTATTAGAGCCAGGCGAACCAGGGAGCGGTTTAGAGTTTGATTTAGATTGCAGCGAAGATATCCTAAGTAAGAGTTGGCAAAGATTAATTTTAACACATCTAGAAGAAAAAGTTCATAGAGGAGTTTTAACCGGTTCAGCAATTACTGATATGAAAATAACATTGGTATCTGGTAGAGCACATAATAAGCATACAGAAGGTGGAGATTTCAGAGAAGCTACCTACCGTGCGGTACGACAAGGATTAAAGGAAGCAGACTCTGTACTTTTAGAGCCTTATTATAATTTTCAGCTAGAATTGCCTGAGAAGATGGTGGGAAGGGCTATGACAGATATTGAGAAGATGTTTGGTACTTGCGAAATATCTCAGACAAATGGAGAAATGGCAGTTCTTACAGGGAGTGCACCTGTTATTACCATGCGTAATTATCAAAAAGAAGTAATTGCTTATACCAAAGGTCTTGGTAAATTGTTTTGTAGCTTAAAGGGATATTTACCATGCCATAATACGGAGGAGGTAATAGAAAGTATCGGATATGATTCGGAAAGAGACATTGAGAATCCAACCGGTTCTGTTTTTTGTGCCCATGGCGCAGGTTTTTTGGTGAATTGGGATGAAGTGAAAGACTATATGCATGTGGAAGGATATCAAAAAATAAAAGAAGATGTTTTGGATGAAAAACATAACACACACGCCAATTATGCAGAAGAACGTCACATTAGTTTAGATGAGATTGATCAAATTATAAATAGTACCTTTTATTCTAATCAAGGGAAGAAATCAGTATGGAAAAGAAGCAAAACAGCACGCGAGAGTTATTATGAACCGAATACTTATATCACTAGAACAAAGGAAAATAAAGAAGAGTATCTTCTTGTGGATGGATACAATATTATTCACGCATGGCCAGAATTAAAAGAACATGCCGATGAGAATATGGATGGTGCAAGACAGAAATTACTTGATACATTAAGTAATTATCAAGGAATTAAAAAATGTCAGATTATTGTTGTTTTTGATGCTTACCGTGTACAAGGTCATCGAGAAGAAGTAATTGAGTATCATAATATTTATCTGGTTTACACGAAAGAGGCACAGACAGCGGATCAGTATATTGAAAAATTTGCTCATGACAATCAGAAAAAATACAATATCACAGTTGCAACATCAGATGGATTACAGCAGATTATTATAAGAGGTGCTGGATGTTCCTTATTGTCAGCAAGAGATTTAAAGGATGAGATTGATAGAGTAAATTCCAAAATGAGGCAGGAGCTTCAGGAAACACAGGGAAGAGATCGAAATTATCTTATTGATACACTTTCCCATGAGATAAAGCAGCAGATGGAAAGACTGTTGGAGGATGAGGATAGTTAAAGTTGTCATTCTTGGATGATTAATGAGTGATTTAGTGAATTAAGTTAACACATTACTTATAAACACTTAATTATTAATTGAAATTAAGTCTAAATTAATGAATAATAGAATTCAAAAGAAATTACTAGGAGGATAATCCAGATGACTATAACAATTGACACAGTGGAACGCTGGGGAGTCTATGAAATAAAATTAAAAGGGCCCAAAGAGGGGAATCCATTTATTGATGTGAAACTATCTGCTCAGTTTAAATTAAAAGAGAAAGAAGTGATCGTTGAAGGTTTTTATGATGGTGACGGGGTTTATATTATTCGATTTATGCCTGAGGATGAAGGGGAATGGAATTATGTGACAGAGTGTAATGTTGATTCTCTGAATGGAATTAAAGGAAATATGATGTGCACAAAGCAGAAGGGTGATAATCATGGACCTGTAAGGGTACATAATCAGTTTCATTTCTCTTATGCAGATGGAACTAATTATTTTCCATTTGGAACAACTAGCTATGCATGGACACATCAAACCAAGGAATTAGAAGAAGAAACCCTTAATACACTTAAATCAACTAAATTTAATAAATTGCGTATGTGTGTTTTTCCAAAAAGTTATGCGAACAATAGCAATGAACCGACATTGTACCCGTTTGAAGGAACAGCTCCTAATTCATGGGATTTTACAAGATTTAATCCACAATTCTTTCAACATTTAGAAAAACGGTTATTATCGCTTTTAGACATGGGTATTGAGGCGGATCTTATCTTATTTCATCCATATGACAAAGGTCATTGGGGCTTTGACCGTATGGATCAAAAAACGGATGAGAGATATCTTCACTATATCATCGCGAGACTCGGAGCGTTTCGAAATATATGGTGGTCAATGGCCAATGAATATGATTATATGGAAGAAAAAAGCAAAGAGGACTGGGATAGAAACATTGAAATAGTTGCAAAAACAGATCCATATCATCACTTACTTTCCATACATCAAGGTGATGTCTTATACGATCATTGGAATCCTTATCTTACACATGCAAGTATCCAATTGGGTTCGTTAAGAGGTATCGTAAATGCTGGGTTAGGAAGATTTAAATTACTTAGGGATGCATACCATAAACCTGTTATTTATGATGAAGTTGGATATGAAGGGAACCTGATTCAACGATGGGGCAAATTATCAGCGGAAGAACTGGTGGAAAAATTCTGGCATGCCATTACCTCAGGAACATATATGACTCATGGAGAAACTTTTACTCATCCAGAAGATATTATTTGGTGGGCAAAAGGTGGTACTTTAAGAGGCAAAAGCCCTGAGAGAATTGCTTTTTTGAAAAAGATTATCGAAGATAGTGGCATTGATGGATTAGAGCCTCTGGATCGTTGGTGGATAATAAATGGCGTAGGAAAAAATGGTGATTACTACCTGTATTATTTTAGTTATGAAGAACCTACGGAATGGAAATTTGAATTACCTGCATTTAAAATAGATGTACCTATGGGTACAAAATTTCGAGTAGAAGTTATAGATACATGGAATATGACAATAACACCAGTGGAAGAACTATATGAAATTACGGATAAAGACAGATATCATTATACTTGTAATTATAATCCAAAAGTTGAACTTCCGGGTAAAAAATTTATGGCAATACGTATTCAAAGAGTTGACTAATATACAGGATTCGTTTGCTTATCGATTACTCTTGATTAACATACTAAGCTTGTGGTAAATTATGCTTATGGAGGTTATTCATTATGAAGATTTCAACTAAGGGTCGTTATGCAATACGAGTTATGATAGATCTTGCGGAACATAATCATGGGGAGTTTGTTACATTGATGGATATTGCCCAAAGACAGGAAATATCTGAAAAGTACCTAGAAGCCATTGTTTCTATATTAAGCAAGAATGATTTGCTGATTTCCTTAAGAGGAAAAGGCGGTGGTTACAAATTGGCTAAAAATCCAGAACAATATACGGTTGGTAGTATCTTAAGATTGACGGAAGGATCTCTTGCACCGGTAGCTTGCTTAGATAAAACACCGAATAGTTGTGCACGTGCTTCAGAATGCCAGACTTTAGAGATGTGGGAAGGTCTTTATAAATTAATCAATGATTACTTTGACAATATTACGATAGCAGATCTAGTGAAGAAGACAGATAGTTCAGATTATTATGTGATATAAAATCAGAAAAATATCGTTACCTGGGAGCGGGTAACGATATTTTTTTGTGTACATATCAATATACAAAAAGAATTCATATAAACATATTGACAAAGTATGTTAATAGAAGTAATATATTACTATTTACATGGATATAAATGTAAATAAACGAAAAAATATGACTGTTTTAAAGCAGATTTTGAGCATGCAACATGAGGAGGAAGTTAGATGGCCAAAGTGGATTATGAAACACTAAAAAAAGGTGGCTTTATGCGACAGAAGCAGAAGGATAATTTTTCTCTAAGACTTCAAGTAATAGGAGGGATGCTTACTGCAGAAAATTTGAAAAAGATAGCGGAAGTTGCGATAAAATATGGCGATGGCCATGTTCATCTTACTTCAAGACAAGGACTGGAGATACCCTTTATCAAATTAAATGATATAGAGGAAGTGAAAGAAGAACTTGCAAAAGGTGGCTGTAAGCCTGGGGTTTGTGGACCTAGAGTAAGAACCGTCACCGCATGTCAGGGAAATAAAATTTGCCCAAGTGGTAATATTGATGCTTACGATATTGCTAAAAAAATAAATGATCGATATTTTGGTAGGGAGCTACCTCACAAGTTTAAGTTTGGTGTTACAGGATGTCAGAACAATTGCTTAAAAGCAGAAGAAAATGACGTAGGGATAAAGGGAGCTTTGAATGTTAAGTGGCTGCAAGAGAAATGTATTTCATGTGGTGTATGTGAAAAAGCATGTCGTATCAATGCAATCACTTTAGAAGATGGAAAAGTAAACGTTGATTATAGTAAATGTACTTATTGTGGAAGATGTGCAAAGTCATGTCCA
Organism: Bacillota bacterium; assembly: GCA_023387655.1. Lineage (GTDB taxonomy): Bacteria > Bacillota > Clostridia > Lachnospirales > Lachnospiraceae > Lachnoclostridium. The sequence continues at coordinate 38,774 of JAEWHR010000158.1, read as the reverse complement.
ACAGACGCGTGGGAGGCAGAATCGGCTTATATTCTTTCCTTTGGTGGTACCTTTGGTAACAGCATAAGTAAAGGTTTTTCTCCATTACCTTTAATTACATCCAAAGAGCAACTTTTTAAAGTTGCAGATGCAGCAATTCAATTTTTTGATGACTATGGAAATCCTAGTGAAAGATTTAAATTTTCCATAGACCGAGTTGGTCGGGATGTATTTATTAAGAAAATGGAGGAAGCATATTATGGTGGAATATAAAATTGATGATACTATAGATATCACGGATGTTGTTTGCCCTGTGACATTTGTTAAAGTAAAGGTAGCGTTAGAGGGGTTAGAAGATGGACAGATACTAGCAATTAAGATGAAGGATGGAGAGCCTGTTCAAAATGTACCAAGAGGTATTAAGGAGGAAGGACATCAGGTATTAAAACTTCTTACGAGTGAAGATGATACATATACCCTTTTGGTAAGAAAGGTCGAAGAATAGAATCTAGTAATTGATAGGTACAGTCTCGTCAAGAGTAGTTTTTAGGCTTTTGGCGCTTCTTCTGATAGAGTGTATTCATGCTCAATAATTAGCAGTTATAAGAATACAGAAAAGTATTTTGCATAAGATATAAAGGATTTGTTTATAAATAAGATGTATGAACTAGGTAAACTATCATAGATGATTGGACATCCGTAACACGAAGGAGGCAAAAATGTACTGTATAAGTGTGAGTCATAAGACTACTCCAGCTGATCTAAGACAATTATTAGCATTTTCAGAAAAAGAAAAGAGGGAATTTTCGGCTAAGCTTTTGTCTGATCATAATGTGAATGGGTGCATTATTGTTTCCACTTGTAATAGAAGTGAGCTTTATTTTACTAGCGATAAGGAATGTATGGAAGAGATTAAAGATGCACTCTTAGAGTTTAAACGAGCCAATCGTGAGATATTAAAGCGCCATTTTAAAACTTATTATGACAAAGATTCTGTCAGGCATCTGTTTAAAGTTGTTTGCGGATTGGAGTCGATGGTCCTTGGAGAGGACGAGATATTACGACAGATAAAAGAAGCTTATCAGCTTGCATCAGAGTATAACTTTACCGATGGTGAAATTAATATTATATTTCAGGGGGCATTTCATTGCTCAAAGAAAATTAAGACAGTAACAAAAATTTCAACCACCGCTGTATCAATTGGGACACTTACAGCGAACTTTGTTGCAGGATTTATGAAGGAGATTAGTAAAGAAAATTGTAAGGTATTATTAGTTGGAGCATCAGGCAAGATAGGGAGTATTGTTGCTAATAATCTTTTAGATAAAGGGATTGAGATTATTGGAACTAGTAGAAAACAAAAGACTACAGAGAATAAAAAAAATGATTCTAGAGTAAAATTAGTTGAATATGAGGAACGCTATCAGTTTGTGAAAGAAATCGCTGTGATAATTAGTGCAACCACAAGTCCTCATTACACTTTTACTTATGAGAACTTATGTACAATTATTGATAAGGAAAAGCGTTATATGATGATAGATCTTTCCATACCCTATGACATAGATAAAAAGATAGGATCAATTCAAAATATAGAATTATATGATATTGATTACTTTAAAGGATTGGCAGCAGAAAACAATGAGATTAAATATGGAGAGATAAAAGAAGCTGAAATTTTGATTGATGAGGGTATAGAGGATACTTTAAAAAAACTTTATTTGAGAGAATTCAAGCTAAGTGATTACGAAATTCAAGAAGGTTGTGTTGATAAGAGCATATATAGTTTGAAAGACTCCTTAGATAGTATACATTTTAAAATGGTATTAGATACGATAAAGGATAGAAAGGAAGGAGAAACTTTGAATGGCATATTTTCCTTTTCTGATTGAGATAGAAGGAAAGCTCTGCGTAATTGTAGGTGGAGGAATAGTAGCGAATAGAAAAGCTGAGATTATACTAAGGTTTGGCGCCAAGGTTAAGGTAATAGCTCCTGACATTTGTAACTCTATGAAACTGTTAGATAATACCGAGAAAGACCTGACAATATGTCAAAAATCGTTCCAGATAAGTGATTTGGACGGTGCCGATTTCGTCATTGCAGCGACAGATGACGAAGGTATAAATTCTTATATTTCACAGTTGTGTCATGAGAGAGATATTTTAGTAAATGTTGTAGATGTGAAAGAGGAATGTTCCTTTATCTTTCCAGCAGTGATAAAAAAGGATGATTTATTAGTTAGTATATCCTCTGGTGGCAATAGCCCTGCTGTAACATCTATTTTAAAAGAAAAGATAGAAGAAAGTATACCTGATTATTATAGTAAAGTTGTAAAAATGTTAGGTAGCTTCCGAAGTGAAATCAAGGAAAAGGTATCAGATGCTAAGGAGAGAAGGAAGCTTTATTATGAATTGATAGAATATGCGGCAGAACAAGGTACGGAATTATCAGTAGATTGTATAAAGTCTATGATAGTAAAGTATGAAAGGAATAATCAGAGTTAGGAGGAATATTATTTAATAAAAGAAGGTTCAGGGGAAATAGGAATATTAGTATAGCTAAATAATAGCAAAAGAGAAAAAAATATATAGGTAATAATAGCAGAAGAGAGGATAAATATATAGGTAAGTTATAGCAGAAGAGAGGATAAATATATAGGTGAGTTATAGCAAAAGAGAGGATAAATAATGGGTGAAGTAAATTTAATTAAAATTGGGACAAGGGGGAGTGCATTAGCACTGGTACAGACAGACCTTGTAATAAATGAAATTAATAGGAAATATCCAGATATTGTGTGCGAAAAAGTTATTATTCATACAACTGGTGACAAAATACTAAACCAACCTTTAATAGCTTTTGGTGGAAAGGGTGTTTTTGTTACGGAATTTGAGGATGCTTTGATGTCACATAAAATTGATCTTGCAGTACATAGTGCAAAGGACATGCCAACTGAAATTCCGAAGGGGTTGCAGATTGTTGGGACATTACCACGAGAGGATGCTAGGGAGGTATTAATTACAAAGAAAGGATTTGAGAAGGAAGGGAGAAAACATATCACAATTGGAACAAGTAGCGCGCGTCGACAAATTCAAATTCGTGAGTTATATCAAAATGTTATATGTAAAGATTTGCGTGGAAATGTTACTACAAGATTAGAAAAGTTAAAAAATGGGATGTATGATGGAATTATCCTTGCAGCAGCAGGAATCAAAAGATTACAGTTAGAGAAAGCAGACGAATTTGATTACCAGTATTTCGAATATGAAAGCATGATACCTTGTGGTGGACAGGGGATAATTGCAGTGGAAGGAAGAATAAATGATAAGGTATCAGACTTGCTACAGACCATATCTGATCGAATAGCATTTATAGAATTGGAAATAGAGAGAGGGGCGCTTAACCTTTTGGGAGCAGGATGTCATGAAGCAATAGGAGTGATATCGAATGTTAATGGGAATGAGATCAACGTTAAAATTGCAAAAGAAAAAGACAATAAGATGGTGAGGGTGGAAGGTAAGACACGGGTGTGTGAACGATTTGCACTCATTGAAAGCCTTATTAATCAGTTATTAGATAAGGAATAAGAGGGTGGTAAGCCTTCATTCTTTACTTTAGCAAGTTTGTGTCTGCGCTTGTGCATAAACTTGAGTATGCCCATATAGCAGCGCAGAAATGAGGTAAATATGGGAAAAGTTTATCTAGTAGGAGCAGGTCCTGGAGATCCAATGCTTATAACAGTAAAGGGTGCACAATTGCTAAAGATTTGTGATGCTGTTGTGTACGATAGACTAGTGTCCAATGAATTACTTGATTATGTAAAGCCAGAGTGTAAACGAGTTTATGTAGGAAAACAAGCAGGCTATCATTCAAAAACTCAGGAGGAGATAAATGAAATTCTAGTAGAATGTGCAATACAATTTGATATTGTAATTCGATTAAAGGGTGGAGATCCTTTTGTGTTTGGTAGGAGTGCAGATGAGATTGATGCATTACTTCAATCTCAGATTGAGTTTGAAGTAGTACCTGGAATTACATCAGCGATTGCTGTACCAGAGTGTGCTGGAATTCCAGTAACCCATCGAGGTATTAGTAGAAGTTTTCATGTTATTACAGGTCATACAAATCAGGAGAGCGGTTTAGCAAATTGTGATTATGAGACCTTGTCAAAACTAGAAGGAACTTTAATATTCTTAATGGGATTAGGAAATTTAACAACAATCACATCAGAGTTAATTCGTAATGGAAAAACACCTGATACTCCTACTGCAGTGATATCATCTGGTACGACTAGTAGTCAACAAGTTGTTAGAGGTACGTTAAATACTATAGTTAATGAGGTAGAAAAAAGTAAGCTTAAATCTCCAGCAGTGATTGTAATTGGAGCAACAGCTGCGTACGATTATCGGTATTATCGAAGTTTGCTTCCTAAAAAAATTGGAATTACAGCCACTAAGGCATTGAAAGAAAAATTAGAGAATAAGTTTAAGAGGATGGGGGCAATTACAGAAACAATATGTGATATGGAGGTTGTTCCTACTGTAAATATTAATAAATTAGATAGAGAAATTGCTAGATTAGATAGTTATCAGTGGATTTTATTTACTAGTCAAAATGGTGTAGATTTATTTTTTGAACGATTAAAGACACGAAGCTTTGACTTTAGAGTATTAAGTCGTATAAAGTTTGCTGCAATTGGTTCTGGAACCGCTAAAAAATTAGAAGAATGCGGTATTACCTCAGACTTCATTCCAACCAAATATACAGTTGCTGTATTAGGTGAAGAGTTTTCGAGTATCGTTGGTAAGAAGGAAAAAGTACTAATACCAAGGGCTGTTAGAGGAAGTCAGGAATTACTTGATATTTTGACAAAACAAGGCATTTCATATAAAGAAATAGCAATCTATGATGTGATCGGTACAGCGACAGATAAATTGCAATACATGAATCAAATGGATTGTTTAGTATTTGGCAGTGCATCTGGTGTTAAGGCTTTCTTTAAGGAAATAAAAAAGGAAAATCTGAGTTTATCAAAGGATGTTAAGATTGCTTGTATAGGTGAGGTGACGTATGAGGCTGTGAAGAGTGAAAATAGAGAAGCAGATATTATTGCCTCTACCAATAATGCAGATGGGTTAGTAGAAGCAGTAAAAAATTATTACTTGAAAGATGGTGCTTTAACATGAATCGAATGAGAAGATTAAGAGTCAGTGAGGAAATGAGAAGTTTGGTAAGAGAGACGCAGATTCAAAAATCGGATCTTGTGTATCCGGTTTTTCTCATAGAAGGTGAAAATATTAAAAGCCCGGTCCATTCTATGCCAGGAATTTATCAATACTCCATCGACAGATTTAGTGAAGAATTAGAGCGAATCATTGCATCTGGTATACATGCAATTTTGATATTTGGAATTCCTTGTCATAAGGATGAAGTTGGTAGTCAGGCATATGATGATAATGGTGTTACCCAGAGAGCAATCAAGGATATGAAAGAAAAAGCACCAAATCTTTTAATCATTGCAGATGTATGTTTATGTGAATATACGTCTCATGGACATTGTGGTTTGATAAAAGAGGGTAAAGTACAAAATGATGAAACACTTGTATTACTTTCTAGGATGGCAGTTAGTATGGCAAAGGCAGGAGCTGATATTATTGCCCCATCTGATATGATGGATGGACGTGTGGAAGCGATAAGGAAATCACTGGACGATTCTGGATATACCGATATCTTGATAATGTCATACAGTGCGAAATATGCTTCAGGGTATTATTCGCCGTTTAGGGAGGCAGCTCATTCGGCACCTGCATTTGGGGATCGCAAGACTTATCAGATGGATCCTGCCAATGTAAAAGAAGCAGTAAGAGAATGTATGATTGATATTAAGGAAGGAGCCGATGTTATTATGGTAAAACCCGCATTGGCTTATCTTGATGTCATTAAAACGGTTTCAGAGAAAACGGACTATCCTGTTGCTGCTTATAATGTAAGCGGTGAATATTCCATGGTAAAAGCTGCTGCTAATAATGGATGGATTGACGAAAAAAGAATTGTCATGGAGAATATGGTAGCAATAAAAAGAGCAGGTGCTAAAATAATTATTACATATCATGCTTTAGATATTGCGAAATGGCTTGAGGAGGATAGGTAGTTTATATAGAAAGAGGTAATTCATGTATTCTAATTCAGATATCTTATATGAAAAATCAAAAACAAGGATGCCAGGTGGTGTTAATAGCCCGGTTAGGGCGTTTCAGGCAGTAAATCGTAATCCTATCTTTATCAAAAGTGCGAAAGGTTCCAAACTATACGATGTAGATGATAATGAGTATATCGATTATGTATGTTCTTGGGGGCCTGCAATCTTAGGGCATGCTTCAGAACGAGTGATTCGCAAAGTAAAGGAAGCATGCGAATATGGACTTTCCTTTGGAGCACCAACAGAAAAAGAATATCAACTAACGCAACTAGTACATAGTTTGATTCCTTCTATGGAAAAGATAAGGTTGGTAAACTCAGGAACTGAAGCAGTCATGAGCGCTATAAGAGTTGCTAGGGGTTTTACAAAAAGGAACAAAATAATTAAGTTCAGAGGTTGTTATCATGGACATTCGGATGGCTTGCTTGTAAAAGCGGGTTCGGGAGCATTAACACAGTCGGTTCCAGATAGCCTAGGTATTCCGCAGGATTATACAAAGAATACATTGATAGCTGAATATAATGACGAAGCTTCTGTTGAAGAACTGTTTAAAACCTATGGATACGATATTGCTGCGGTTATCATAGAGCCTGTTGCCGCTAATATGGGAGTTGTGTTACCAAAAGATAATTTTTTGAAAAACTTACGAGAGATAACCAACCAGTATGGAGCTTTACTAATTTTTGATGAAGTGATTACGGGATTCCGACTTTCACTTGGCGGTGCTCAAGAATATTTTGATGTAATACCGGATTTGACGACACTTGGAAAGATTGTTGGTGGAGGAATGCCAATTGGAGCTTACGGTGGAAGAGAAGAGATCATGGAAGTAGTCTCGCCGTTAGGCGGCGTATACCAAGCTGGAACTTTATCAGGAAATCCTATTGCAACTACTGCTGGAATTGAAACACTTACTATCCTAAAAGAAACTCCAAAGTTATATGAGGATATCAATCAAAAGACAGAAATACTTGCAAAAACAGTAAAGAAAGCAATGGGAGAGACGGTGTGTGTTAATCAGGTGGGCTCTCTTATGAGCGTTTTTTTTACAGAAAAAGAGGTTATTGATTATGAATCTGCGATTACATCAGATACTTTAAAATATGCTAAATACTTTAACTATATGATAAATCAAGGGATCTATCTAGCACCCTCACAATTTGAAGCAATGTTTATGTCATATGCACATAGTATGGAAGATATTAAAAAAACATGCGAGATTATAAAAAAATATAAGATATCTTGATACGACGAAAACATAACAAACAATATAGGACTGTCGCAACATAAGATTGATAATAAAAATTTTTAAGCAGAGCTAATCATGCTCTGCTTAATTTATACATTTTATATGTCTTAGAGAAGGCTATAAAAATATCTACCTACAAGATCATATTCATCTTTACACTATCAATTCATCTTTACACTATCAATTCATCTTTAAACTATCAATCCACCTTTACGCTATCAATCCACCTTTACACTATCAATCCATCTTTATAATATTATATTCATCTTTACAAGATCAATAAAGTTAATAATATCTGAATTTAAGTATTTGTTTTGATGATAGATGATATTATATTCTCTAATAAAATCGATATCTTTTAACTGTAGTTTTGCGATACTTTTATTATTTATGTACTCTGTCAGCATACGTTCAGGTAAGATTGAAATACCTAAATTTACCTTTACAGCATTAATGATAGCGGTGGTGCTGGTACTTTCCCATGATGCTTTTAAGATAAAACCATGAAGAATTAGTGCTGATTCAACAAATTCTCTTGAACTACAATTTTTTTCGCGTAAAAGAAAATGTTCTTCTTCTAGATCTTCTAGAGTTACAAGATCTTTAGATGCCAATGGGTGGAGCGGGCTGCATATTAAAATAAGATGATCTTTAATAAATGGTTCCACTAATAATTTATCAGAATGAACCCATCCTTCTATGAGAGCAAAGTCCAAAAAATTATCTATCACCATTTTCTCTAAAATCTCAGAACAATCAATTCTTAGGTACGGCATGGGAGCATGATATTTATCTGTATAATCTTTTATGTACTTAGGCATCAAGCATTCTCCAATACAAATACTAGAGCCGATTTTTAAGTGAGTATTTTTCCTTTGATTCAGGAATTCATGATCCATCTCTGTGTATAATGCTGCGATATGAGAAGCATATTCGTAAAGATGATAAGCAGCACTTGTCTTTTGAATACCTCGTCCGTTGCGTTCAAATAGTTGAATAGAGTAACGGTTTTCTAGTTCTCTAATTGCAGCACTGACTGCAGGTTGGCTTAACTTTAATTTCTTTGCTGCCAGAGTAATACTTCCTTCTTTATATACCGTAACAAAGATTAATAAAAGTTTAATAGACATAAACGCTCCTTTACATATAAACATACAGAAATAGTATGATATATAAATAAAAAAATATGAATCCATGCTAACTCATAAAATATTCTAACATATGGAAATTAAAATATCAATATCCTACTTTACAAATATGAATATAGGGATTAAAATCCCAAATAACATATAGCAGGTGGAGGTAACAATTATGAAGGGAAAAAGTCAAAAAAGGATTGTTTTATTATTATTATTAGCATTTGGGATGGTAATTTCGATTATGGCCTGTGGCAAGAAAGCGAAGCAAGAGAAAGTAACGATTACCAATGTATCCTATGACCCTACAAGAGAGCTCTATGTAGCATACAATGAACTATTTGAAAAGCATTATAAGGAAACTAGTGGTACCGAAGTTGAAGTAATACAATCACATGGTGGATCTGGTAGTCAAGCAAGATCGGTTATTGAAGGGGCAGCAGCTGATGTCGTAACTCTAGCCTTGGCACATGATATTACACTGGTAGAAGAATCAGGTTTGATTGAATCTGGATGGATTGATGAGTTTAAAGGAAATTCCTCCCCTTACACTTCAACAATTGTATTCTTAGTAAGAAAAGGAAATGAAAAAAATATACAAGATTGGGATGATCTAATTAAGGAGGGTGTAGGGGTTATAACACCAGATCCTAAGAGTAGTGGCGGAGCGTGCTGGAATTTCCTTGCTGCATGGAATTATGCAAAGGTTACAAATAATGGAGATGAAACTAAAATTAAGGAGTTTGTGTCGAAACTATATGCAAATGTTACTGTAATGGACTCTGGAGCCAGAGGAGCAACAACAACGTTCGTTGAAAATGGTCAGGGGGATGTATTACTTGCTTGGGAAAATGAAGCTCTCCTTTCCTTAAAGGAGTACCCAGATAAATTTGAAGTTATTACTCCAAGTTCCAGTATTTTAGCAGAGCCAAGTGTAGCTATTGTTGATGAAAATGCTGACAAAAATGGAACAAAAGAGATAGCAAAAGCATATTTAGAGTATCTTTATACAGAGGAAGCGCAGAGAATTATTGGTAACAATGGTTACCGACCATCAAACAAGGATATCTTGCAGGAATTTTCAAGTAAATTTGATCTAAATATAACACTATGTTCAATTGATGATTTTGGCGGTTGGAATGAAGCATATGCTAAGTTTTTTGCAGATGGTGGTGTTTTTGATGAGATTTATAGTAGATAAAAATATATAATGTTTCGGAAAATAAGTGAATATCCTACAGGTTTACCATATCTGTAGGATATATTTTTATATTTGATGCTGGAGGGGTCATGGAATATCAGAAGGGAAAAAAGAATAAGAAAAATAATAGAGTTATACCAGGCTTTGGTTTAACTATGGGAATAACAATGCTAATGTTGTCTTTGATTATATTGATACCTTTGGCATCAGTCCTTGTATATTCCTTTCAATTATCTCCAAATGAATTTATACGTTTAATTACGAAGGGTAATGTGTTGAATGCATTGAAAACTAGTATGATATGTTCTTTTTTTGCAGCAATTATTAATTGTTTTTTCGGTATTGTTCTTGCATGGGTTTTAGTAAGGTACGAATTTCCTGGAAAAAGATTACTTGATGGTCTAATAGAGTTACCATTTGCCTTACCAACAGCAGTTGCAGGTATTACATTATCAAAGATGTATTCCGATACAGGAATCTTAGGAAAAAGATTCGCGGAGCTAGGAATAAAAATATCCTATACGAGGATAGGTCTTACCATTGCACTCATTTTTATTGGCATACCATTTGTTGTTAGAGCAATTCAACCAGTCTTAGAGAAATTAGATACGCAATATGAAGAGGCGGCATACATCCTAGGCGCAAGTAGAACAACATCATTTTTTAAAGTAGTTTTTCCTGAATTGAGGCCAGCATTGTTAACGGGGTTTGGATTGGCTTTTGCTAGAGGAATTGGTGAATATGGGAGTGTCACTTATATCTCTGGGAACAGTGCGAAGGAACATACGCAGGTTGTTTCTTATGTTATTATGCAAAAATTAAATTATGTAGATTATGCGAGTGCTACAGCAATTGCATTGGTTATGTTAATTATTTCTTTTATGGTATTGCTTTTTTTAAATATCATTCAAGTACGTCAGGCAAAACGTACGAATCATGTTTAGGAGGTATGTAATGCAGAATAAATTAATTCCTACTAGTGAAGGTAATAAAACAAAAATAATTTTAATTATAATAAGCGCTTTATTTATTTTCTTTATGCTAGTTCTACCATTAATATCAGTTATTATAAATTCTTTTGGTGAAGGGTTTACGTTCTATCGTAAGTCTTTGCAGACGGAGTATGTACTATCAGCATTAAAGGTAACTCTATTTGCAACCGTAATCGCAGTTGCTGTCAATTCATTTTTTGGTATTGTTGCAGCGTGGCTTATCACGAAGTTTTCCTTCCAAGGGAAACATGTTATGGCTACCATTATTGATATCCCATTTTCTATCTCTCCAGTGATTGCTGGTTTAGCATTCCTTATGACCTTTGGAAGACTTGGATGGGCAAGCGGGCACATAGATAAGTTAAATGAGTTTCTTGGAACTAATATAAAAATTGTATTTGCTCTTCCGGGGGTTGCCTTGGCAACGATATTTGTAACCTTTCCTTTTATCTCAAGAGAAATTATACCTGTGTTAAATGCACAGGGAAGAGACGAAGAGGAAGCCGCTGCACTGATGGGTGCAAGTGGGTTTACTATTTTTAGAAAGATTACGTTTCCTCACATTAAGTGGGCATTGTTGTATGGAATAATATTATGTACGGCGAGAGCCTTAGGTGAGTTTGGTGCAGTGTATGCTTTATCTAAAACCAGAGGAGAAACCTTTACATTACCTTTAGAAATTGATGCGCTTTACTTATCAGGATCAGCAGACTCGATTACAGCAGCATTTGCTGTATCTTCCATTCTTGTTATAATAGCAATTATTGTATTAGTAGCGAGAAACATTGTGGAATATAAAGCGAAAAGAAAGCAAGAAATTTAGCATAGTTTTTAAAAGAGGGAGAGAGTTTATGTATGTTGAAATGAAGAATATAGAGAAAACATTCGGGGATTTTAAAGCATCTGAAAATGTGAATTTTGGTATTGAGAAAGGAAAACTGGTTGCTTTGCTTGGACCAAGTGGTAGTGGGAAAACTACGATACTTAGGATGATAGCGGGCTTAGAGATGCCAAATTCTGGGGATATCATTATTGACGGTAAGCGAGTTAATGATATTGCGGCATCGGAAAGAGGGATAGGATTTGTGTTCCAAAATTATGCGTTATTTCGTTACATGACCGTATATGAAAATATTGCATTTGGACTTGAAATAAAGAAAGTTCCCAAAAAGCATGTGAGGGAAAGAGTAATGGAATTGATGGAGTTAACAGGGTTATTCGGTTTGGAAAAAAGATATCCAAATCAATTGTCAGGAGGTCAAAGACAAAGAGTTGCATTTGCTAGAGCTTTAGCACCAAAACCAAGTCTTTTATTACTGGATGAACCATTTGCTGCAATTGATGCCAAGGTACGTCTTGAACTTAGGAGCTGGCTTCGAGAAATGATCCATAAAGTTGGAATAACCAGTATCTTTGTAACACATGATCAAGATGAAGCAGTGGAAGTGGCAGATGATATCATAGTTACAAACAAGGGACGCATAGAACAGATTGGTACACCACTTGAAATATATAAAAATCCAGGAACACCTTTTGTTGCAGAATTCATAGGTCAGTCTTTAAGGGAGGTTGAATATTATAAACTTCGTGGATTTGAAAAAGGGGATTATAAGGGTGCAATTATACGTCCAGAGTTTGTAGAAGCATTCAAAAGGGATAATACAAAATTTAAAGATATCATGGAATACACGGATGAGGGTCTGATTGAAGATATCTCGTTTCGAGGGAATTGTCTTTTAGTTACTTTAAATGTGAAAGGCGTTATTCTCACAACACAACGTTCTTTGGAAAGAAGGCCTATTATAATCGGTGAAAAAATGTGTGTGATTGTATATCGAGTGTATGCTTATGATGAAGAAAAGACATATCTTTTGGAAAATATAGAATTGAAGGGGAAAGAAATAATTTCTTTATGAGATAAACAAGAAAGCCATACTAAATAAAACTATAACAAGCATATATACCACATATGAATAAGATACATACCATATGCATATAAACATATTGACATAATATGTTAATAAAAGTAATATAAGTAAATAAGTAAAAAAACACCAATTTAATAAAGCTATTTAAAAGAAAGAGGAAAGATATCAATTTAAAAGTTATTAAATCTACTTGAAGTGATGGAAAAGAATACTGATGAAAAATAAATAGACCTACTTGAAAGCAAGGTAAGAATACTAATGTTAAAATAAATAAATCTACTGAAAGCATAGGAAAGAAGATCAATATTAAAGTTGAATAAATTATATGAAAGCAAATTATATGAAAGCATAGGAAAAAATATGGGGAAAAAGATAAGACATGAACTAATAACGGCGGATGTACTTATCATAGGCGGTGGTACAGCTGGATGTTATGCCGCTCTGACACTTAGTAAAAATCCAAATTTAAAGGTGGTAATCGCTGAAAAAGCAAATATTAAAAGAAGTGGATGTCTTGCAGCGGGAGTGAATGCAATTAATGCTTACATTGTAGATGGAAGAACCCCCCAAGACTATGTGGATTATGCAACCAAGGATGCTAACGGTATTGTTAGAAATGATTTGATTCTATCAGCGGCCAAACGATTTCATGAAGTTACTGCACAGATGGAGAAGCTAGGTTTAGTCGTATTAAAAGATAGCAAAGGTAATTATGTAGCAAGAGGTAATCGTAACATAAAAATAAATGGAGAGAACTTTAAACCCATTTTAGCGAAAGCTGTTCAGAAGGAAGAAAACATTGAGATATTTAATAATGTTAATATCACCGACTTTTTGGTGAAGGATAATACGATATATGGAGCAATTGGGTTTAGTATAGTAGAAGAGTCAGCATATGAATTTATAGGAAAATTTGTTATTGTTTCAACTGGAGGTGCATCAGGATTATATAAACCAAATAATCCAGGATTTTCACGTCATAAGATGTGGTATCCTCCTTTTAATACTGGTGCTGGATTTGCTATGGGAATAAGAGCTGGAGCAGAGATGACAACATTTGAGATGAGATTTATAGCGCTTCGGTGTAAAGATACCATAGCACCAACTGGAACAATAGCTCAAGGCGTGCTGGCGAAGCAGGTTAATTCTCAAGGTGAAATCTATGAAGATAATTATGGTATTACAACAAGTGAGAGAGTATATGGAACAGTGAAGGAAAATCAATTAGGAAAGGGACCTTGTTATTTACAAACCAGCACAATTGGTAAGGAAAAAGATGAGGAACTAATGAGAGCCTATCTTAATATGGCGCCAAGCCAAACCTTAAAATGGATAGAAAGTGGTAAATATCCTAGTGAACAGGATGTAGAAATCACAGGTACAGAACCTTATATTGTCGGTGGTCATACTGCAAGTGGGTACTGGGTAAATACCAATAGAGAAACCACGATACATAGGTTATATGCTGCTGGTGATGTTTCAGGGGGATTTCCACAAAAGTATGTGACTGGTGCACTTGCGGAAGGTGAGATAGCAGCACTTGATATTATTAGTAAAATTAGTGAAAAAGTAATAAACAAGGATAAAGATGAAAAGAAAGCCGTAGTAACCTTAGAAAATGATGTAAACTATGGGCAGGAAAAAGTAAAAGAGTATGAAGACATACTCAATAATACAAAAGAGTTGTTTACAGCCCAAGAACTAGAAGAAGCCATGCAAAAAGTGATGGATGAATATGCAGGAGGACTATCTACCAATTATCAATTTAATGAAAAGCAATTAGGTCTTGCTGATGAAAAGATTGATCAACTGATAAATCTAGCGAAATATCTTGGAGCATCAGATATGCATGAATTAATGTTTGTTTACGAACTGAGAGAAAGATTACTAATTTGCAAATCTGTGATAGCACATTTATATAATAGAAAGGAAACAAGATGGCATTCTTTTAATGAGAATTTAGATTATCCACAAACAAGAGATGAGTATTTTTGCTATATAAATTCTAAACTTGAGAATGAGAAACTAAAGATAATCATTCGGGATATTGTAAAGGAGACAGAGTATGAGCATAAAAATTAACCAAGATAAATGTGTTGGCTGTCTTTCCTGTATCTTAGTTTGTCCTGGTAGTCTTATTAAAGAAAAAAACGGGAAAGCCTACATGAAATATCCAAGAGATTGCTGGGGCTGTGTATCTTGTGTAAAAGAGTGTAAAGCATGTGCAATCGACTTCTATTTAGGTGCTGATATTGGAGGGAATGGAAGTAAAATGAATGTTTCCTATGAAGGAGATATAATTCATTGGAACATTAAGAAAAGTGATGGAAGTATTCATGTGATTGATGTAAATAGTAAAAATTCAAATCAGTATTAAATAAGATTAAGTGTTTTGTACGTGTGCAAAAGCACACAGAGGGGAGTTAGTATGAGCGAATTATCACATCTTGATGAACTGGAAGCAGAAGCTATTTATATCATAAGAGAGGTAGCTGCGCAGTGTGAAAATCCAGTCATGTTATATTCAATTGGGAAAGACAGTTCTGTCATGCTGCATCTTGCTATGAAGGCATTTTACCCAGAAAAACCACCGTTTCCTTTTATGCATATCAATACTACATGGAAATTTAGAGAGATGATAGAGTTTCGAGATAGAACAGCAAGAGAACTTGGAATTGATATGATTGAGTATATCAATGAAGATGGAGTAGCACGAGGGATAAATCCGTTTGATCATGGATCAGCTTATACTGATATTATGAAGACACAAGCATTGAAACAGGCACTCAATCAACATGGATTTACTGCAGCATTTGGTGGCGGAAGACGAGATGAAGAGAAAAGCCGAGCAAAAGAAAGGATTTTTTCCTTCCGAAATGCCTCCCATGCTTGGGATCCCAAAAACCAGAGACCGGAGATGTGGAAGTTATATAATACCGAGATAAATAAAGGGGAAAGTATCAGAGTATTCCCGATATCAAATTGGACGGAAAAGGATATCTGGCAGTACATAAAACAAGAAAATATACCAATCGTTCCTTTATACTTTGCCAAAGAACGGCCTGTTTTATATCGTGATGGTAATATCATCATGGTAGATGATGATCGTATCCCTCTAAATCTAGGTGAACTTCCAGAAATAAAAAAAGTCCGTTTCCGCACACTTGGGTGTTATCCGCTATCTGGAGGTGTTTTATCAGAAGCAACCACCTTGGACGAAATTATAGAAGAAACATTAAGTTCAGTAGAATCGGAAAGAACTAGCCGTGTTATTGATAAAGATGGTGGTGCTGCAAGTATGGAAAAGAGAAAGAGGGAAGGGTATTTTTAATGAATGGATTGCTTAAATTTATTACATGCGGAAGTGTTGATGACGGAAAATCAACATTGATTGGACATATTTTATATGATTCCAAACTGTTATATGCAGATCAGGAGAAAGCTCTTGTACTTGATAGTAAGGTTGGGTCCCGTGGGGGAGAAATTGATTATTCCCTTCTACTTGATGGTTTAGTAGCGGAGAGAGAGCAAGGAATAACGATTGATGTTGCCTATCGTTATTTTACTACGGACAATCGAAGTTTTATTGTTGCAGATACACCTGGTCATGAAGAATATACAAGAAATATGGCGGTTGGTGCTTCTTTTGCCCAATTAGCAATTATACTTATTGATGCAAAACAGGGAGTGCTGGTACAAACGAAACGTCATTCGAGAATATGTTCTCTAATAGGAATTCATCATTTTGTTTTTGCAGTGAATAAGATGGATTTGGTGGACTATAGTGAAGAAAGATTTTTAGAAATAAAGAAAGATGTACTTGACTTTGCGAAAGAATTATCCCTAAAGAATATAACTATAATTCCAGTCAGTGCAACGGTAGGAGATAATGTTACAAAAAAATCTGAACATATGAAGTGGTATGAAGAAGCACCACTACTTGAATATTTGGAACAGGTTGATATTACTGAATCGAAAGATGATACCGTTTTTTATTTGCCAATTCAACGTGTGTGCCGACCAAATCATGAGTTTAGAGGATTTCAAGGACAGATAGAGTCCGGTAGTGTAAAAGTAGGTCAGAATATTATTACTCTTCCAAGCAATGAAACTGCTGCTGTTAAAGGCATACTAATTGGTAACAAAAATGTAGAGGAAGCATATACAGGTCAGGCCGTTACCATCCAGCTTGATAAAGAAGTGGATGTAAGTAGAGGATGTGTACTATCGGATAATGATAGCCTCCCAAATAGTAAAAACATAAAAGCAACGGTTCTATGGATGGACGATGAGCCCCTGCAGGTAACAAAAGATTACCTGGTAAAATTAGGAACTAAAATGATTCCAGCAATTATAAAGAATGTCGAATATAAGATTGATGTTAATACAGGGAAACATATGGATGTTAACTTAGTCACTAAGAATGAAATCATATATTGTGAGCTTGAATTTGTAGAAAAAATTGTAGTGGATGAATTCAAGAAAAATAAGACACTTGGCGAATTTATATTGATTGATCGGGTTAGCCATATGACATCTGCGTGTGGTGTAGTCGAGTATGTAGAAAAAGGAGAAGTAAAGCCTTATTTTGAAAGTGATGATATAAAAGCAGGCGGGTATATCTTCGAAGAATTTTATTTTGATCGTGAAAATGCCTTCTTAACAAGGCAAAAAGCGAAAAGTTCTATTTATCATGTAGGTGATGTCGTACCGATTGAAGGAGACAGTTTTCAGTATCCGGAGTTTTTTGATGTGATATCTATTGAAGATTCTGTTGCCATATTAATTCGTGGCAAAAAAATAAAAGATATCATTCGATTGAAAGATTACCAGTATGAGGGGTTACCAATCATTGATGAAAGAGGATTTGCTTTAAAGATTCAAACAAGGGCAGATTTTAATGAATACATTCTTGAGTTTCATAATCTAAAGCAAGAGAATAAAATAGCTTTTCATAACAAATGGTCTAAGTTTGAAACCTATCGAAGAATTGTTTTCAGCGATAATTTTTGGATGATTTAAAATATCTGTTACAATTCTTGATGTATGATTCATCTTCTTATGATTATCTGAAAATCTAGCATTGATAAATGAATATGAGCTTAGTATAATGATAAAAAAGAAAATGTAAGAAACTGGATGTAAGTGTGCTGACTTCTTTTTTTCATTATATGAAAGCGAGGTTATAAAATGATTATTATAGGTCTATTCATTTCGTTTTTTGCTAGTATATTTTGGGGGTTATTTTATTTGTTTATAAAAGAGAAGAAAGAAACTTGCCCGGAAGAATTTAGTGATGCTATTGTAGTAGGATATGGTGATTCAGGCAAGTATACGGACTTAATTGTACGTTTTTATCTTGATGAGAATAGCATTTCGATAGAAACAGATATAGTTGATCGTTTTGATTTTCCTGTAGGTTCAACGGTTCCAATATCATTTCATCGGAACAAGCTCGGCAAAAGATCAAATTTATTTCAAGATAGTGATATGATGAATGGGATGGTACATATAAATACTCCGAAATATATTGAGTCCAGAAGAAAAAGTTCAAAGAAAATTAACATAATATTTGCCTTAATAGCTACATCGCTAACCATAGCTTCTTTTACTTTTATTATGTTTGGATTACTTTAGGGAATATACTTTTCATAGAAAGCATTGGGATAATACTTAAGTAAATTCCTAGTGCTTTTTTTATGTATTGAACTTTGAAAAGTTTAAATACATATAAATTATTTTGTATAATTTTACTAATTGATGAAAATATTTCTTGACATTTCAATTTTATTTTTTTATCATAGGCATAACACTGTTATGTAATTAAACAACGTTATGTATTAATTGGAGGGATTAGTTGCTGAAGAATAGGAGTGAAAAAGGATGGAAAAAGAGGAACTATTAAAGATATTAAGCAATTACAATGTCAGATCTGTTAATGAGTATAAAGAGATAGATTCAACCAATGGTGACGATTTTAGATTAAATATAATTGTTAATAAGAAATATGTTTTAAGAATCAATAATCCAGTTATCTCAGAAGAAAGATTAGAATCTATTTCCAGACTATGTGAACGGTACAATTCTATTGGTGTTTTAGCTCCTCAGCTTCACAAGAATAAGGATGGGGCATACTTAACTAGCTATGGTAAGCGTGTGTGTTATTTATCGGATTATCTTGATTATCAAACCGAAGACGATGTTGAGAATGAATGTTGTCACGAGCAAGTGCAGAATGAGGTATGGAAGTCAATAGGCTTACTGTCAAAAAGGTATTCCGATTATGATTTATCTCCTGTTAATTCCATGTGGAGCTTAATAGATTTGGCTCCATTGGATGTTGATGTGGATGAAAAACAGTTGAATTTGGACACATTAGTGAATGCCTTGACGGAAATTGGCGAAATTGACATGGCAAACAGGGTTATTGCTTTCAATTTGATAAATCGAAACAAAATCAAAGGAGTATATAAACAGTTACCAAGATGTGTAATACAAGGCGACTTGAATGGGTCAAATATATTAGTAAAAGATGGTCACTTTATAGGATTGATTGATTTCAATATGTCTGGAACGGAGGTAAATGTAAATCATTTTTGTGCTGAAACTAACGGATGGCTATGTGATTTTGATTTTGCACATAAAAGCGCCAGACAACTGTTCGACGATTGGATTTCTGCTCAAAATAGAGGAATGGGCATCATACTTAAAGAGTATGAATTAAATGAATTAGAAGGAAGCGTAATCGAAAACTACCGCAATATTTGTCTGATTTCCCAATTTCCAAATGTGATGGCTTTTTTGAAATTTTTAAAAGACGATAAAGCAAAAGCACTACAAATTATTAATTTGATTTTAGAACGACAGATTATAAGTTGTTTATGAGTTGAGTACGCTGGAAAATTTCAGTTGTCGGAATAATATAATGAAAGGAGAACGTAGTGGTAAGTAAAAAATGTCGATTAAGTAAGAAATACAGATTTTACAATACTTTAAGACATACTATACAGTCTGCTATTCAAGATAAGTTATGGCAAGAGAAGAACAAAAGATACGTAGTGAGGTAGTTCGACAGAAGATTTTGGATACTGCTTTAGAAATAGGAATAAAAGAGGGCTTTGAGGCAGTATCAATTCGAAAGATTATTCAAAAGATGAAATACTCTACTGGTGTGGTTTATCATCATTTCAAGGATAAACAAGAAATTATAGATGCCATTGAGGCCGTGGAGACAGGATGGCTTCGTACCCAAATCATAGAATTAATTGATGATAAAAAAGATATTATTACAAATATGAAGTCAGTATTTCATAGAATACTTATTTTAGCTTTTGAAGAGCCTGAAAAATATAATCTAATCGTACTTCATAAATACAGCAGACGAAAAACAGGTCAACCAGAATGGATCACCCGTATTAGTAGTAATTTAAAAGAAGGTATGGATGATGGTTTTATTAAACCAATGGATCCAGATAAAGCTGCATTTTCCATTTGGAGTTCGTTTCTTGGCTTCAATCTTATGATTTCAAGACATACAGATTTATCTATCGATCAGGCACAAGAATTATTTAATACTCAATTTGATATTATTTTAGGAGGAATACTGAAGCATGAATAAAGTAAAGATTGTATATGCAACGAAAACAAGGCATTCTAAAAAGATAGCGTTAGCTATAGCGAAAGCTTTGAATGTTCAGGCAGAAGATGTAGTGAATAAACCAAACCTTGGAAGTGTTGACTTACTCTTTATTGTAGGTGGAATCTATGGAGGTACCAGTCTGCCAAGTTTATTAGAATTTGCAAAGAATTTGGAGAAAGAAAACATACGAAGAGTAGTGTTTATAACTTCTAGTGTAAAGAAAATACAAGGTCAGGATGCTGTTAGACAAATCTTAGAGGAAAAAGGAATTCCGGTTATCGATGAGATACATTGCCAAGGAAGCTTCTTATTTATGAAATTTGGTCATCCAAAGGAAAGTGATATAAAGGAAGTGGTGGAATCTACGTTAAAACTATCAACAAGGTGAATACCAATATCATTATTGTGGTTATATTGATGAAAGGTGGATATATGATTACTATTATTGCAGACGAAGGAATTAATAATATAGGTGCGGAACTTTATCAAAGTTTCATAACCAAAGAGATACAAGCAGAATATATATCATTGGAGAATATGGAGGTAAAACCATGTATTAGTTGTGGCGGATGTACCTATAAGACATATGGAAAGTGTACAGTTCGTGATGATGGAGACATCATTTTTCCTCAAGTCCTTCGCTCTAATGTGATAATATCTGTATCACCTATTACATTTGGAAGTTATTCTTTTAAGATGAAGCGGGTGTTAGATAAATTTAGTTTAATTATGGATCGTCATTATTTTGTTGAAAATAAAGAATTAGTAAAGGGTGGTAAGCTTGAAAATAAGTTTAAATTTTTTGCCATTGGAGATAAAGAAAATTGTATTGATGAAGAAATAGAAGCATTTCAAAACATCTTTCATGAGAATCTCGTTATTACCAGAGGAGTTGGTAAAGCTTATATAGTAGACAAAACATTAAGTGAAAAAATGAGAAATCAAATCATCGAGGAGGTTAGAAGCGCATGAAAAATATATTATTACTTAATCTAAGTCCTCGTCAGAAGGGAACTAGTGTTGTGTTACTAGAGATGTGTATGGGGTCTCTTTTAAAAAAAGGTAACAACTGTGAATTAATACATTTATATCCTAATATGAATAATTTAGAAAAACTAAGAATTGCTGTTGAACATGCAGATACGTTAGTCTTTAGTGGTCCCTGTTATATAAATACATATCCTGCTGATACTATTGCGCTACTAGAAGATTTAGCAACGCATAAAGAGGTTTTACATGGACAGAGTATGTATGGGATGATTCAAGGTGGAATGCCATATGTACATACTCATGAAAGCGGTTTATCCTTATTGGAGATCTTTTGCAAAAAAAATAATTTGACTTATAAAGGGGGATTCGTAATGGGACTTGGAGCGATGCTTAATGGGCAGCCGATTACGAAATTACCAAATTCAAAGAAAGTAATCAAACAACTTCAAATTTTCTTTGATCATATTGATAGATCAGAAGAATCAACAAAGCAGATTTATCAAACTGCTCAATTTAAAGTACCGAGTCTTATCTATCGTCTCATGGCAGGAATGATGAACCGTAAGATTGATAGAGATTTAAAAAATCATGGTATTGATGTGAAGCAAAAAAGCCCATATCTAATGTTTGAATAAAATTTCTTGATTTGAATTTCTAAAAATATGGAAAGGCACTGAGACTTCAGTGCCTTTTGTTATTTCTTATTAATAATCACATTTGATTTCTTATTTACTAATCATTAATAAAAAATATAATTTGTTAGCAGTACAGATATATCTTGACATCAAGATATATTAGTGTTACAATTATCTTGAAATCAAGATAATAATATTAATCAAGAATAAATTCTAGTATGAAAGATAAATAGAGGTGGTAGAGTGACTGATGTTAATTTGAAATTAGTGATTGCAACGGCAAGATGTTACAATACTGTTTTTTCGAGAATTGAAAAAAATGTTCAAGAATATGGTTTAAACATTAGTGAGTTTGGAGTGTTGGAAATGTTACTCCATAAAGGAGAACAGCCTGTTCAAAAAATTGCTGAGAAGATTCTAGTCACTAGTGGTACCATTACTTATGTTTTAGATAAACTGCAGAAGAAGGAACTTATTTACCGTAGAAAGTGTGATAAGGACAAAAGAATCTTTTATATAAGCTTAACTCAAAAAGGAGACGAATTTATTAGAGATGCATTTGAAAAACATAAGAAATTTTTAGATGAATTATTTCATGGTCTTGAGGATGATATGAAAAATAATATTGTTACCAGTATGTTTACCCTAGTTAACACAATAGACAATTAGTTTTTATAAAATGAATATTTAATATGTAAAGGAGATAGCATATGATAAGAAAAATAGACAGTAAATCAATGGGGAAAAGTAATCTTGGATGGCTTAACAGCATTTTTCACTTTTCCTTTGCAGAGTATTTTAATCCTACTAACATCAATTTTGGTGTATTAAGAGTAATCAATGATGATCTGATAGAATCAATGGAGGGGTTTGACACTCATCCACATAAGGATATGGAGATTATATCTTATGTGATTGATGGGGAATTAACTCATGCTGATAGTATGGGGAATAAGCGTACCTTAAAGCGTGGTCACGTTCAATATATGAGCGCAGGTACCGGAGTATTTCACAGTGAGCATAATTATGGCAAGGAAACCCTTAGATTACTACAGATTTGGATATACCCAGATAAGAAAGGTCACACACCAAATTATGGAGATTATCTATTTGACTGGAATTTAAGAAAGGATAATTGGTTGAAAATAGTATCAGGTAAGGATGGAGATGCTCCAATTAAAATTAACCAGGATGTAAATCTCTATGCCTTAGAACTAGAGAAGGGCAAGGAAGATAAGTTTACAGTTGAGAAGGGAAGACAGGCTTATTTAGTTCAAATAGAAGGAGATTCTGACATTAACGAAGAACATCTGAATGCGAGAGACGCGATGGAGATTAAAGAAGAAACTATTTCTATAAAGGCCAATGAAACTTCTCACTATCTTGTAATCGAAATGAGAAAAGACGGTTTCTAATTATAAATATTAAGAAATGAAAAGCACAAGGTATCTAAGTTTTGCTATAGATATCATGTGCTTTCGTTTTTATACTCTATTTTACATCTTTTACCCATACTTCCATTTTTGTTGTCTTCTCATCATGAAAAGCATATCTCTCTAAAGAAAACGGTTTGATTGTAATGTTATGTTTTGGAAGCCAAGTCCCAAAAAGATACTGTTGTGCTTTGTAGAGGGCATCCATAACTAAACCTTCAAAATTCTCTGCTTCGAAAGTACACACAATATATTCGCCAGCTGCCAGTTCCCATGTACTCATGTCTTCGGGACAATAGGAAGAGACTGATTGTGCTCCGGCAAAATAATAAAAATAACCATCTTCATCACAGGGATAGGAAACACCTAGCTCGTCTCCATCTGGGACCAAAGTAGAGAGACTATCTTTTTTTGCATGAAGATTATCCCAAAGAACGCAAAGTGGATCTTCACCGGATTCTATTCCAAGCCCCTCCACAAATTTAACCGATACCTTTGCTCGATAACCTAGAAAATATTCATTTGTTTCAATTGTCTTTCTGTTTATTTCTAGTACAATACCGTCGGTTATTAAAGGAACATTTTCATCAATAAGCGTATAGTTAAGAAGCAATTGTGGTTTAGTCATCCGATTGAGCATGATCGGTGATTTACGATAGGATTCTGGTGTTATACCAAAGGTTTCTTTAAAAGAGCGTGTAAATTGCTCGTGAGAAGAAAAACCTAAATCTAGAGCGATATCTAAGATACGTTTGTCTGCTTGTAATAAATCCTCTGTTGCTTTTGCCATACGACGTAATTTAATGTATTCTATCACTGGTTTTTTAACCAATCTTTTAAATAAGCGTTGATAATAAAATGGTGATAAAGCAGCGATTTTAGAAAGACTTTCGATATCAAGGTCCTCAGAAAGATGCGGTTCGATATAGTCTATAGTTATTTGTATCTGTTCCCATGCATGCATAAGTCATACCTCCTTTTACAAGAATGATACCATAGATAATAAATCATAGGCTTGATTAGAAATGCTCTTTTTATTGTAGAAATTAATCAACTACTTTGGAAATAAAAAGATAAAGGAAGCAGTGAATGACTCATTCTTGCTTCCTTTATGCAAAATACATAGTTTGAATATCTTCCATGCAAGGGTGTCGTTAGTTTTAGTCTATCGATAGAATTATGATAAGAAATTTATTTTATTTCTTTTGTTTATTTCTTTTTCATTGTGTCTTTTTCTTTTCTAATATTAGTATTCTTTTTGTTACTAAAGGAACATAAAGAGCAAACATTTCTGCTATAATCAGTTGCATAATATAGCCTGAGACATCAAACAATTTATTGATTGTACCAATACTATAAATAATTCCAATAACAAAGTTAATTACCATGAAAAAGATGAGAAATGGCGTAGCATAATCCCATACAAAACCATCTCTTTTTTTAAGTATGATAAAGTATATTAGAAAAAATAATAGGATAATACAAGTAGCAATAATAGATAAAAGAGCATAAGTATCAAATTTATCGATTGCCCAAGTTATAAAATCAGAACCCAAATCTCTGATTTTATCTCTTTTATTTAATCTTGCAATATAGATAGGACGCATAAGAATCATTCCCATGATACCTATAATCGAAAGAATGGAAGAGAGTATGATATAGCACTGATTCATCCATCTATGTTTACCAAAACTTATCATGCAATTACAAAGTACAAGAAGGATAATGAATGCAGCAATTGGTTGTATTGATATTGTTATTCCCATGAAGCACCTCACTTAGTATAATGACATATTATACCATATTCCCAAAGGGGTCTTCAATCTAATTGTGAAATTTTAGAATGTTTATAAAGATAATTAATATAATTAAAAGAAACATACTAAAAAAGGCGAAGGTGACATGAAGTTTCCAATTAAAAATTTGAAAAAGATTGATTACAAAGGAATCATTAGAAATAATTACAAAAAATCTATCGCGTTGATTGTTTTTTTTGCTTTTTGTTATTGTTTAGGCAATGTGACAGCACGTGGCGTAGCACATTATCAAGAAACATTTGTTGTAGCTGAAAAGGTAGATAATTGGGGTTTGGGTTTCGGACAAGAAGGAACGCAACCAAGAGGTAATGTTTCGGCAGAGCAATTAAAAGAAAATGACGCTTATTTTATTGGAGCAAATTCTGACAAAGTTATTTATTTGACATTCGATTGTGGCTATGAAAATGGTAACACTGGAAAGATATTAGATGCTCTAAAAAAACATAATATATCTGTTACTTTCTTCGTCGTTGGACACTTTCTGGAAACCAGTCCTGAGTTAGTAAAGAGAATGGTTGATGAAGGTCACACAGTTGGGAATCATACTTATCACCATTACGATATGTCTAAAATATCTAGTTTAGCAAGTTTTCAAAAAGAAATAGATGACGTTGCTAATTTATATGAACAAATTACTGGACTAAAAATGACGAAATATTACCGACCTCCTCAGGGAAAATTTAGTACGGAAAATTTAAAGATGGCAAAGGAACTTGGTTATAAGACATTTTTTTGGAGTCTTGCTTATGTTGATTGGAACCAAAATAGCCAACCTACCAAAGAACAGGCATTTAGTAAGTTATTAAAAAGGATACATAATGGATCAATTGTTCTCCTTCACAATACATCAAGTACTAATGGAGAGATTTTAGATGAATTATTAACCAAATGGGAAGAGATGGGCTATGTTTTTAAACCTTTATCAGAACTTATTGAAGCACAATAAGTCACCAAAAGTCAGACGAATGGTCTGACTTTTATTTTGGGAAAAAATTTACTATAGAGTGCGAAGAGATCAATAAATCAAATTAAGAGATCAAGTTAGAAATCAAGTTAAGAAATTAATTAAAAATTGTATTAAGAAATTAAGTTGAATTAATTTTAAATTTATATATTGACTCTCACATTATGGTATACTCTATACTGATGTTGAGCTCAAAAATACACATATATGTGAGGTACGATAAATGCTTAAAATAGGTGATTTTTCAAAATTATCAAGGATTAGTATTCGAATGCTAAGGCATTATGATGAAATCGGTTTGTTAGTACCAGAAAACATTGATGTCTTTACAAACTATCGCTATTATAGTGAAAGTCAGCTACCTATTGCAGATCGAATCACAGCTCTAAAAGATATGGGATTTAGTCTTGGTATAATCATAGAGATTCTTAAAAATTATGAGGATTCCAAGGCATTAGCCCGCTTTTTAGAGATAAAGCAGGCTGAAGTACAAGGTCAAGCCGAAGAAGCGAAGCGTCGTTTACAACTCCTTGAAACAACAATTCATAGGTTGAGAAAGGATGGTACAGTTATGAACTATAATGTTACATTAAAAGAATTACCAGAAAGATATGTTGCGAGTGTTAGAAAAGTAATACCAACTTATGCACACGAAGGTATGTTATGGGGAATTCTGATGCAGGAAACTGCAAATCTCAATTTACAAAATGGTGATCCATGCTATACTCTGGCTATCTTCCATGACGGCGAGCACAAAGAATCCGATGTGGATGTGGAAGTACAAAAGTCTGTGAAAGGGAGCTATCAAAACACAGAAAATGTAGTGTTTAAAAAAGTGGCGCCGATTCAAATGGCATCTGCGATTTATAAAGGCAGTTATGATAAGATAAATGAAGTAAATGAAGCAGTAGCAAATTGGGTAAGAGATAATGATTATGAATTTAATGGGTTATCTTTTTGCATTTATCATGTAAGTCCTCACGAAACAAAGAATCCAGAGGAATTAATAACTGAAGTTTGCTATCCTGTATTAAAGAAATAAAAATTTTTGAGTTATAAAAAGTTTCTGGAAGTAATAATGGTTTCTAGAAGTATAAAAAGTTTATGGAAGTAAGAATTGGTTTATAGAAGTAAGAATTGGTTTATAGAAGTAAGAATAGGTTTATGAAAGTAAGAATAGGTTTCTAGAAGTAAGAAATAGTTTTTAGAAGCAAAGAAAAGGTTTCTGAAAGCAAGAAAAGGTTGCTGGAGTAATATGAGAATTTTGTAAGTAATAAAATACAGAAGTTATAAGAGTGTTATATAAAATAAAGCTGGATAAGAGTATGATATAGTTCTACTGAATACAAGTGAAATAATTACTTGTCTATTTTGAAGGATGGATATCAGTTTTCTCTGAAACAGCTTTTTTTTATAGTAGGAAAATATTACTTTCTTAATTATGAAATAATTTCATACCCATAAATTAACATAAGTTCCATTGCCTAAGTTTAAAAGATTAGATAAGATATGTATATCAAAGAGGTGTCTCAAAGAAGTGTATGAAAGAAGTTTATCAAGGAGGTGTCTCAAAGAGGTTTTAAATCTATAAGGAGCATGTAGATGACTCTGTAGAGATATGCGGGAGTAACAGACCCCAAATGTTTTTTATGATGGGTATTTTTCATAAACTCATTACATAACTATCACGCCGTTAAAAAAATATAAATTTATCTTGCTTGTAACGTAACGTTATGAACTATGATATAAACAGGAGGTTATGAATATGGAAAAAAACAAAGCAATACCACAAGGGTATATGACGGTGGGAGAGGTTGCAAAGAAAATGGGCGTCACCGTCCGTACCATGCAATATTACGATGAAGAGGGACTGCTTTCGCCATCATCAGAGAGTGAAGGTGGCCGCAGGCTTTATACAGATAAGGATTTGATTAAACTCTACCAAATTCTGTCGCTGAAGCATTTAGGATTTTCATTGGATGATATAAAAAATCGCTTGATCTCTCTTGATACCCCAGCTGATGTTGCTGGTGTGCTTGCAGAACAAGCTATCGTAATAAGGGAAAAAGTAGAAACTCTGTCAGCATCCTTAAAAGAGATAGAAGCGTTGCAAGTGGAAGTGTTACAAATGCAATTGGTGGATTTTAAGAAATATGCTGATATTATCTTAAATTTACAAATGAAAAACGAGTTCTACTGGCTAATTAAGCATTTTGATGATAAGACTCTTGACCATTTTCGTAGTCGCTTTGATATGGAAAGCGGAATGGCGATGATGGAGACTTTCACACGCTTACTAGAAGAAGCGATACTACTACAAAAGAAAAGTGTTCCCCCTGAAAGTGAGAAAGGTCAGATCTTTGCCAAAGAGTTTTGGGCGATGATTATGGAATTTACAGGCGGGGATATAAGTATGCTGTCTAAACTTATGGAGACTGAAAAATATAATGGCCCGGACGATGAGTGGAAGCAAAAACAAGCGATTGCCAATGCTTTTATCGAACCGGCTTTAGGTGCTTATTTTACGACACTGGGCTATGATCCACTAGAGGAGGGGGTTAAATGAGTTACGCTATACAAATCGACAAGCTAGAGAAACGTTATGGTGATCATACTGTATTGAAGGGCTTGAATTTTAATGTTTTAAAAGGTGAAATCTTTGCATTACTTGGCGTTAACGGTGCTGGTAAAACAACAGCTCTGGAATGTATCGAGGGCTTAAGAAAGTATGACAGTGGCAGTATCGTTGTCAATGGCAGGATGGGTATTCAGTTGCAATCGGCGTCTCTCCCAGCACATATTAAACCCATGGAAGCTGTGCAGTTATTTGCAAAATGGAATAAAACAAAAATAGACTATTCTATGCTTTCCGCTCTCGGGATTAACGAGCTGAAGAAAAAGCTGTATACAGATATGTCAACGGGGCAAAAGCGGCGTTTGCATCTAGCTCTTGCCTTAATTAGTGATCCAGATATTGTGTTTCTTGATGAGCCAACTGCCGGGCTTGATGTGGAAGGCAGAATGTCACTCCATGACCAAATTAGAAAATTGAAAGGGAAAGGGAAAACGATTATTTTAGCCAGCCATGATATGGCGGAAGTTGAAAGTTTGTGTAACCGCATTGCTATTTTAAATGATGGAAATATTGTCTTTTTGGGTACTGTTGCAGAATTGACCACAAAAATCGGTAAACGCTATACCATTCATATCAAAACCGACCAAGGAGAGGAAAGTTTTGAATCCGACAATATCGGAAATACTATGCTGACTTTGCTTGAAGATTTCAAGCAGAGGGGTATTGCCGTCTTGGACATTAAAATAGATAGGGGAACACTTGAACAGCATTTTATAGAGTTAGCTAGGAGGGATGGAGAATGAGTGCATTTTTATACGGAGTAGCACTACAGTGGAAACTGGATATAAGGAGCAAATCATTATTGATCACTTGTTATGTGGTTCCTCTTTTATTTTTTGCTGTTATGGGAGGAATATTCACATCGATAAATCCAGAGGCCAAGTATACACTTATACAATCTATGACTGTGCTAGGAGTATCCACTGGCGCGTTGGTAGGTTTGCCGCCTACTCTTGTAGAGATATATGGAAGTGATATAAAGAAAGTGTATAAAGCAAATGGGGTTCCGTTGTATCTTGGGTTGGTTTCAGTATTTTTATCTGCATTTACCCATCTATTAATTATGTGCGGGATAATATATGTAGTTGCCCCCATTGCATTTGACGCTACACCACCGAAAAATCTACCGTTGTATTTTGGCACTCTCGCAATCTTTATTGCGGTATCTTTAAGCATTGGTAGCGTCTTGGGGCTATCGGTTAAAAACCAAGCAAAACTTACTATGGTTTCACAAGTGATATTTCTACCATCCATTATGTTGTCGGGGATTATGTTTCCTGTTAATTTACTTCCTAGGATTTTTAAAATTGTGGGGAAACTATTTCCTGCGACTTGGGGATATAAATTGATGCTTATCGACGGATTTAACATAGAAACCCTGTGGCCTTTATTAGTTATCCTCACGTCTGCGTTTATGCTATGCGGTTTTTGGTTGAAAAGACTGAAATCAGAATAATGAATTTCATGTATTTTTACATTGTAAACTCAAAGCTTATTAAAAAGTGCCCTATTGCCTGAACTCCAATGGTTTGATAAACTATTACTAAATATACATATGAGAAAGCTTTTAAGGAGGTATTGTGGAACATATTAATTTTATCATTGTATTCTTGGAGGGGTTATTATCCTTTTTATCACCATGTGTTATACCTATTTTACCGATATATTTAGCAATATTATCAAATAGTCGGAATGATAAGTATAGTAATCAGGAGTATAATATTCCTGATGTTACGAAAAATAAGAAAGAAAAATATATTCTAATGACGAATACACTCTTATTTGTACTTGGTATTTCAACTACATTTTTTATATTGGGTACAGGAATAGGGATATTTCGAAGTTTTTTAGCAGAATATAAACGATATTTCTTAATTGGTGGTGGTATCTTTATCTTTTTTATGGGACTTTTTTATATAGGAGATATTAAAATTCCTTTTTTGCAGAAAGAGAAGCGGATACATCTGAAAACTAAACAGATGAATCCTATCATTGCTTTTCTATTAGGTCTCACGTTTAGTTTTGGATGGACACCCTGTATCGGACCAATGCTAGCTTCTGTGCTTGTATTAGCATCAACTAAATATAGTGTATGGTCTGGAAACCTTCTAATCGGTATCTATACGTTAGGGTTTATTCTACCATTTCTTGTAGTAGCAGCATTCTCAGAGCAAATGCTTAAGCTACTTGATAAGGTAAAATTAAAATCAGATAAGTTAAAAAAAATTGGTGGATACATCATACTGTTTATGGGATTTCTTGTTTTAGTGAATGGAATTACGACACCTAAGTTTATAAGACCTACTTATGCTCAAGGTGTGGATGGAGAATCAAAGATTATTCTTGCTCCAGATTTTACGTTGATTGATCAATTTGGAAATACTCATAGATTAAGTGACTATAAAGGGAAAACAGTATTTTTAAACTTCTGGGCAACTTGGTGTCCGCCTTGCAAGAGAGAAATGCCTCATATTGAAGAAATCTACAAGGAATATGGTAGCAATCAAGAGGATGTAATTGTTTTAGGTGTCGCTTTTCCGGATGAAGGGAGAGAAAAGTCGAAAGAAGGAATCGTAACTTTTTTAGAAGAAAAAAATTATACTTTCCCAGTGGTATTTGATGAATCCTCGGAGTTATCATATTATTATAATATTTCCGTATATCCTACAACATTTATTATTAATCCAGAAGGTGGTATCGAAGGTTATCTTCAAGGAGCTATGAGAAAAGACGATATGAGAAATGTAATAGATCGGGTTAAGAATAAGAGTGAATAATGTATAAAATAACTTAAGATAAAGAAAATTATCATTCATAAAAAAGAGAATTTTGAGCAAGTTAATGCTATAAGAGACATTTGTAAGCTGAACAGATAAATATCAACATTGTAATTGAGATTATTTTCTCGTTTCAACAAGTTTGCTTACAAACAGTTATTGGAGGTTAATAAATGATACAGAATATTGGTAAGATAACGTTATATGTAAATAATCAAGAAGAAGCAAAAAAATTCTGGACAGAAAAGTTGAATTTTGTAGTACGCTTAGAACAACCAATGGGACCAGGAATGAAGTGGTTAGAAGTCGGGCCAGCAAATGAATCATTTACTACCTTCGTACTATATGAAAAAGAATTAATGATGAAGCAAAACCCAGAAACTAATGTTGGTCATCCATCAGTCCTATTAAGTACGAATAACATACAAAAGACGTATCAGGAATTAGTAGAGAAAGATGTGAAGGTTAGCGAAATCCTAACAATGCCGTATGGTAGTATGTTTCACTTTTTTGATATGGACGACAATATGTTTTTAGTTAGAGAAGATAAGTAATCTAATTAAAGATTTTAATTTATTAGAAGACTTAGAACAGAATTTATTAGAAGACTTAGAACAGAATTTAGAAAAGAATTAGAAAAGATTTAAAAAAGAATTTGAATTTAATTTAGAAAAGAATTAAATAGATTTTAGTAAAGAATATTAAAAAAGTGGGTACAATCGAAAACTATTTCGGGATGCGAGATTCCGTTATTTGTTTTCTGTTTGTACCCACTTTAAGGTTATCACTAACTTATCATGTTACTTTTATCTTTACTCTGATCTAAGTGCTGTGACAGGATCTTTCTTCGCGGCTTTCTTCGAAGGAATCAAACCTGCAATTAAAGTTAATATCATACTTATAATTACAAGTACAATAGCATAGCCCCATGGTAATACTGCTATGGTAGAGATACCAGATAATGCAGCGATAATAGCGTTAATCGGTATTAGTAGTAAGAGAGAAATACCAATACCTAGCATACCAGAGGTAAATCCAATGATTAAAGTTTCCGCATTGAAGATACTTGAAATATTACGTTTCGAAGCACCAATACTACGTAGAATACCAATTTCTTTTGTTCTTTCCAGAACTGAAATATAAGTAATAATTCCAATCATGATAGAAGATACAACAAGAGAAATCGCTACAAATCCGATTAATACATAACTAATCATATCGATAATAGTTGTAATAGAAGACATCATGAGTCCAACAAGATCGGTATAATTTATGGTCATTTCTTCATGACCGGCATCTTTTTGTGCTGTATTGTAATCTTCGATAATTTCAGCGATGGCATCTTTAGCCTCAAAGTTAATAGGGTATAGGTTAATAGTAGAAGGCTGATCAAGATTTACAATTCCTAACTGTGCAATGTTGTTATCGTAAGAAGCTTCTTTGCCGGCTGCTAAACGTATTTGCTCTCCGAAAGTAGCAATAATTTCTTCTTCCGACATAGTAGTGCTTAGTTGTTGGAATTGTTGTTGTTCTTCTACAGATAATGTTTTCACAAAATCATTAATTTCTTCCATTGTCATGCTGTCCATATATCCGTCAATGTCAAAAGGCATGTTAGTAAAAACATTAGTTTCGCTATCTGCTAGCTGAGCTTTTGCAATCTCACTGTCATTAATATTCTTAATGATATATTCTGTTAAAGAGGAGGTGTATCCAACTGCACCTTGAATGGAGGAAGCACTTGCTTCTGGATTTGGCTTGAGGATACCAACAAATTTTAATTCTAGTGAATCATCTACTAATTTAGTCATAAATGATTGATCTTCGCGCTTATCCTCCCAAATGCCTGTGTCTTCGTTATATACATAGTAATCTGTATTGAGAACTAATTTAAAGGAAGTATTCAATATTTCATCGTAAGTAAAAGAAGCTTGGTCAGGTTCTTTGACATCTTCTCCTTTTGCTAATGCTTTTTGAATGTTTTTATATTCCTCCTGATCCATTAGATCCATAGAGTAAAGAGCTAAGTCACTAACTTCATTATTTTTATCAACGACCAGCACGACCTCGTTATAAGCACCTTCCTCTGGGAAACGTCCTGCAAGAACATCATATTGGGCTTCCAATAGTTCTTTATTTCCTAACATTTCTGAAAAAATACTGGTGGACATCATACCCATTCCAGGGGTACTCATACCGTTCATACCACCCATCCCAGATCTGTTTAACAATTCACTTGGATTTAATTGTGTGACACCCTTTGATGTATCGGAACTATAGATTTGTAAATCCAAATCATAACCGTATTGGATAGTGGATACATAATCAAGTAGTTTGGAATCTCCACTTTCAATATATTTTTTAAATGTTCCTAAATCATTTGCTTTGGTTTCTTCACTTAAAGTGGAAAACATACCGGTTACAATATTATTGGAATATATTTTATCCAAGTCATGTTCCACACCATCTGAAGTATTTTGTTCCATCATTGTAGCCATCATCGATGTCATATCGAGGCTTTCTCTCTCTATACTTATGGGATAAGTTGATAGAGTATCTTTTTGTACTGTTTCGATATAAGCATTGATACCGCTTGAGAGAGCTAAGATGAGAGCAATACCAATAATTCCAATACTTCCTGCAAAGGAAGTAAGAATTGTTCTTGCTTTTTTTGTTTTCAGGTTGTTTAAGCTCAGAGTTAGTGCTGTTAGGAAAGACATGGATGTTTTTCCCATTGTTTTATGCTCTGCCTTTGTTATTTCTTCCTGATTCTCTTGATAAGGATCGGAATCATCTATTATCTTTCCGTCACGAAGTTTCACTATACGCGTGGCATATTTTCCCGCTAATTCAGGATTATGAGTAACCATGATTACCAGTCTGTCCTTGGCAATTTCTTTTAATAAATCCATAACAAGGATACTTGTTTCGGTATCCAGTGCTCCTGTAGGTTCGTCAGCTAGAAGAATATCAGGATTATTAACAAGTGCTCTGGCTATTGCCACACGCTGCATCTGTCCTCCTGAAAGTTGATTCGGTTTCTTGTGTATTTGGTTGCCAAGACCTACTTTTTCGAGAGCTTCCTTTGATAATCTTTTTCTTTCCTTTTTAGAAATGCCTGAAATAGTGAGAGCTAATTCTACATTGGATAAGATGGACTGATGAGGGATTAAGTTGTAACTTTGAAAAACAAAACCAATGGTATGATTTCTATAGGAATCCCAATCACGGTCCTTATATTTTTTTGTTGAGATACCATTAATGATTAAATCGCCACTATCATAACGATCTAAACCACCAATGATATTTAATAATGTTGTTTTACCAGAACCACTTGGGCCTAGGATTGCAACAAATTCATTGTCTCGAAGTGTTAAACTGACATCATCAAGTGCAGACTGTACCAGATACTTCGTAGCGTATTTTTTTGATATGTTCTTAATCTGTAGCATAATGTATTGTCTACCTTTCTGTTTATTATGGAGAAGCCATTACTGAGGTATTATAGATTAGAAAGAAAAACTGAAAATAAACTATAGGATGCTATTCTGCACATTTTAGGTTTTTCTTCCATCCTATAATATAACTTATATCTATTTTTTATTCAACTTTTGAAACTAGGTTATATTTTACGCCATAAAAATTAATTTTTACAGGTATGTATTTAAGCATTCGCTGAAAATAATTGGTAAAATTATTGACAAACGATAATTTGACTGTTAAAATAAAACAAAAATTATCGATTAACAATAATTATGGAGGGGAAAATGAAACATAAAAGATTTTGTATATTCCTTGGATGTGAAGCGCTACTCTGCTTATTGCTTTATCTTGTTCGTGAATCTATACCTGGAATTATCACCGATATTATAGCATTTCCGTTTGAGCAAATTGGTTATGTGCTACGAAAGCTATCATTATCTGGAGGTATTGGTAATGTATTGTCTATCGCAGTGTATGTTACTATATCATTAGTTCCTATTTTTGCGCTTCTAATTTTAAAAAAAAGGCGTAAATTGAATCTTGAAGATTCACTGCTTGGAATATTAAGCGTTATGTTATTTGTAGTTATCTATTTTATGATTAATCCCGGTATACTTGTTATGAATATGGGAAGCGCTATAGGTCAGGATTTAGAAAAGGCATTACTTGGCGGAATGACATATTCTATCTTATTTGGATATATAATTTTACGGATTCTGCGATTCTTTTTTGATGCTGATACAAATAAGTTGCAAAAATATCTTAAAGTGCTTCTATATGTATTAAACATCTTCTTTATATACCTTGTTTTTGGAGCGCAATTTGCTAATCTTATTAATTCTTTTGATGCTCTTCGTGCGGGTAACACTGGTACGGAGCAAGCTCTTGGAATGAGTTATTTATTCTTAGTGCTACAATACATCGTGAATGCGCTACCTAACGTGTTAAATGTACTAGTAGTATTTGCAGGGTTGAACTTGTTAGGTGAGCTTGCATCTGACCGATATTCTGAAACAACCGTTGCTACTGCAACCACACTGTCGCGTCTGTGCGGATTTGTGCTGAGAATAACTGTCATTTCTAATATTGCTTTTAACCTGCTGCAACTCGTGTATGTCAAAGAACTTAGGGTTGTGAATGGAACTGTCCAGATACCTCTATTGACCATTGCCTTTGTGCTGGCTGCCCTTTTATTAGCGCAGTATATTCGAGACAACAAGCAGCTAAAGGATGACAATGATATGTTTATATAAGGAGGGATTTCAATATGGCTATTAATGTTCATCTGGAGGAGGTTCTTAAAGAGCGTGGCATGACTTCTAAGGAGCTATGTGCGCTTGTCGGAATCACAGAGGCAAACCTATCAATCCTTCGTAGTGGTAAAGCAAAGGGTATCCGCTTTAGTACGATAAATAAGATTTGTTATTATCTTGGATGCGATGTGGGTGATATATTGAAATTCGATGGAAATCTGGAGGATAGCGATGAGGATTAAAAGAATTATTACAATGTGTCTAGCTTTTTGTGGTTTGTTTGCACTAACGGGATGTCAACTTGCAAAAGAGAATGCGGGATTGGCAAATAACGGGAATAGACTGATTGGTGTTTTCGTAACGAAGGAATACCTAGATTTATTCGATATGGAAGGATATCTTAACGATAACATAAACAAGTTAGCTGATGGCGGTGAGAATATCTTAGACGGTAACATTAGTAAGTACCAAGGACGTTTGTATGCAATACTCAAAACCCGAGTATTAACAGAAAAATATACAGGTAATACAACGAACACCAAAGAGTTTGTTTTTGATAGTGTCGATGGCATCGCTTATTTTGCGGCTACAGTTCCGGCGACAGAGCATGAGGAAAATTTTATTACTTCAGGTTCAGATGAAGGTATCAGCGACGGGCATTCAAGCTACATTTACGGTGATGAGGAAGAGAGTATCACACTGGAAGGGACAATATACGGGGCAATAGGCCGTGCTGAAAATACCTTTTATATCAACCCTGTTTTCCAGAGTGCTGATGGCAGTGTATATGCTACCGCAGGAAGTGGTTATATGATGAATGGTGTGGAAGGAGAAGGGGCTGTTTACTCAACAACTCTTGACGAAACTACAACAATCACAGAAAAGGGTAAAACTAAATCAAAGAGCTTCTCAATAAAAATATCGCTAACTATGATGTACGCACCAGAGAAAATTACAATCATACAAATGAATCAGGATAGCAATATAGTCTTACAGAATGAGTACACTCCTGGTGAGGTACCAGAATCTCTTACTATGGAAATGGATACTGTATATCTGATTGTTGAGACCTATAAACGTGATTATAACGGCAATTTGTTTGTTACTCGTTCCTTGACTGATAGAAGCGAGGAAGCTATAGAAACCTATTATCGTCGTGATGATGGTATCTGTGTAAAGGAGTGGACACAGGTAAATTGGAATAACAGCAATCTTAATAAATAAAAAATATTTCATCTAAGATACAGATAATTAAAACGGAACACAATATTAATCAAGAGCAGTTCAAAAGTGAATTTTGGCTGCTCCTATTTTATATTAGAGCTAAAATAACTATTGAAAGCATAAGTGTTACTTGATTTTTTGTAAATTTCAGAAAAGAAGTACTAATGTCTATTATCTGAAAAACTAAATCTTACATATTATGAAAAATTGTTTATTTTAGGTTTATCTTCCATGATATAATAGAGTTAAAATAAAATATTATCTAAAACAAGGGGTGCCATATATAGACTGCTACTAAAACCGGAAAAATGGTGTCTCAGATCATCGGATTAATCGGGAGCTTTTTTTTCTTGGATAAAAGTTGTGCTCTATACATCGATAATACGATTATCAGAAATTTCTTTGTTTCGATAATGCCAATTTATGAATTATCAATAGATGATAATATTTTTTTCTCAAGGAGGAACGATTCTATGTTTCAAATTTTGGTCGTAGAAGATGACAAAAATACTGCAAGGTTAATGAAAGCAGTGCTAATGCATGCTGGATATGAAGTTTTTTGTGCAGACAATGGCATTGATGCATTGGATTTAATGGATAAACAACATATTGATTTAATAATTCTCGACGTTATGATGCCAAAGATGGACGGTTATGAATTTACGAAACAGTTGAGATGCGGTAATGATAATACGCCAATTCTCATGGTAACAGCAAAACAATTACCGGAAGATAAATGCAAAGGATTTTTAGCAGGAACTGATGATTATATGGTGAAGCCTGTTAATGAAGATGAAATGCTTCTTCGCATCAAGGCGTTACTTCGACGTGCTAAAATCGTGAATGAACACAAGCTTCATATTGGAAAAGTAACATTGGATTATGATGCACTGACTGTTACTAAAGATGGAGAAAGTCAAACACTTCCACAAAAAGAGTTTTATTTGCTCTATAAACTGTTATCTTATCCTGATAGAATATTTACAAGAATACAATTGATGGATGAAATATGGGGGATGGAGTCTGAAACCGTTGATACAACGGTAAATGTGCACATTAATCGATTAAGAAAGCGTTTTGAAGGTTACTCCGAATTTGATATTATAGCAATCCGAGGAATTGGATATAAGGCGG
Organism: Bacillota bacterium; assembly: GCA_023387655.1. Classification (GTDB taxonomy): domain Bacteria; phylum Bacillota; class Clostridia; order Lachnospirales; family Lachnospiraceae; genus Lachnoclostridium. The sequence continues at coordinate 111 of JAEWHR010000158.1, read as the reverse complement.
TGAAAAATTGTGAATAAAGTGAACAAGAAGTGTGGAGGTTTTAAATTAGCATTACTTTTTGCGTTTATCATATTCACTATTATGCTAGTAACGATGATACTGTTATTTGGA